>CAMZEK010000001.1 GCA_947305795.1 uncultured Bacteroidales bacterium
CGGTCAAGATTCGGGCGTGCTACAACTCCATTCCGACGCAATTAGCCAAGGAAAATACCAAGTTCCAATACAAAGTGGTGCAGAAAGGCGGCAGTGCCACACTATTTGGCGAGTCCATCGACTGGTTAGAATCGGCGGGCATCGTGCTGAAATGCCAAAAGACCACACAAGGCCTCATGCCCATCGCGGCCTACGCCGACCTCTCCGACTTCAAACTCTACATGGCCGATGTGGGCTTACTCACCATGAAATCGGGCATCTCTTATCCAACAATACTTTCAACCATTGAGCAAGACAATAGTTTCTTGGGTGCGTTGGCCGAAAACTTTGTGGCACAGCAGTTTATGGCCAACCATATTCCGTTGTTCTACTGGAAAAACGACAACACCGCCGAAGTGGATTTCGTGCTGCAACTCGGCACCGACATCATCCCCGTGGAAGTCAAGAAAGGCAAGCGGAACAAGGCCATCAGCATGAATTTGTTTGCAAAGAAATACAATGCACCTTATTCGATAAGGATTTCACAAAAGCATTTCGGCTTCGACAACAACATCAAAGCCGTGCCGCTTTACGCGACATTTTGCATCACAAAATAGAAAACTCTGGGAAAAAATCATAAAATTCATGATTTTTCCCCAGAGTTTTGTCAAAAACATTGTAAAGACGATGCGAACACAGTCTCTACAAATTTGACATTATTTGCAGCCCTCGCAACCGCCTTCACCGCAGTCGCCACCGCAGCCAGCACAGCCGCCCGCGCCGAAGTCTTCATCGGTCGACTCGCGCACATCAAGAATCTCACCTGAGAAATGGAGGTGTTTGCCCGCCATGTCGTGGTTGAAGTCCATCTTCACGTGCTTGTCGCCAATCTCACGGACAATACCAGCAATCGGGCGACCGTCGGAGGTCTGCATCATCAATTGGGCGCCGACTTTCACCATGTCCATCAACACATTGTTCTGCATAAACATATTCTTGTCGAGGTCCATAATATAGTTCTCGTCGCGCTCACCATAACCCTCTTCTGGGGTCAGGTGGAAGGCATAATGGTCGCCAGGCTCCTTGCCCATGAGGTTCTCCTCGAACTTGGGCAACAGTTGGTGCATTCCGAAGATGCAGACAAAAGGATTCTCTTTCGTGGTCTCCTGAAGGATGGTACCGTTTTCGTCGTTCTCGCGCAAGACGTAGGTCATGGTGACGACAGCTTGATCTTGAATTTTCATAGTGTTGAATTGTTTATTGTTGAATTGTTGAATTGTTGTTTCTGAGATAATTAATAGCTTCCAAACATCTTTCGTAGAAGCCATTCCACAGCGGCCAGGCCGATGAGGACAAAGAAAATCCATTTAGAATGGATCAAGTCCTCAAAACGGCTCTCGTGATGCTCGACGGAGGTGATACGCGTGTCATTGTGCAAATCTTCCAGCAGTTGCGTCAGTTGACGTGCGGTATAATAATTGCCGTTGGTCAGGCGGGCAAGGTTACGCATCCGCTCAGCATCGGCGGTAAGTTGCTGGGCCTCAATACCGATTGACACGACCGAGAAGGAGCCACCAACACTAATCATCCTGTCGCCCATCTGCGCTTGCACCTTATATATATATAAGCCCTCAGGTAGCAGGCCGGCGTTCAGTTCGTAGTCACGGTCGCGCTTCGAGAAGGTGTAGTCGTAGGTCTCGCCCGTCAATTTATTCTCAATCCGAATGGTCATGTCGGGTTCGGTCACCAACTCGTTGTTTGGGTTGCGCAACTCGGCCGTGACGATGATAGGCTCGTTGCTGTAATAAGTCTCCTTGGCGTAAATGGCCGAACCGTCATTGGCCGACAACAGCAGGTATTTCAGCGTTTTGGAGAACATTTCGTCGAAAACGTCGTGGTTTTTCGACTGGTAATATTCAAACAGTCGCCAACGCCAGATGTTGGTGCCGAACAGGAAAGCCATCTTGCGCTTGTCGTTGGCAAAACCCAACAGCGGCAACCCCGACTTGATGCCTATCACCTCCTGCAAGAGCAGGTCGTCGTGCGACTTCAAGGCGTTGATTTCGACATGCGGTAAGGCCAAAGGCGGGTATTTCGCAATGAGTTGCTCCGACTTTGAATCGAAGGTGAAAGTCGAGAAGGCCGTGTTTTGGTGCGCCTTGACATCCAGCTGGGTGTTGGTCGCTCCAGAACGCATGGCAAAGACATTCTGCAACTTGTTTAGCATTTCGCGGTCGGTGTCGTTGCCGACGATGAAGAAAACGGGCAGCTTCACGTTCTTGTCCAATTGCGCCTTCAAGGCGTTGAAATCCGTGCGCACCGAGGGTACCTGATGTAAGATGACGAGGTCGTAATTGCTGAACTCGGGCAAGGTCTCCTTCCCGAAACAGAAGTCTATCTCGTAGTTGTCGTTGAGCACGCTGCGCAGCGCCGACAAGTCAGGATGGGGCGAGGCTGCCACGCACAACAGTTTGTACTTTTGGTCGAGCACCTCTACATAGATATGCCGCACATTGTTCATCAGTTGCTCCTCCTCGGCAATGCCGCTCACCTCGATGTTGAGGGCCATCACACCTTTCTTGGTGGCGTCGAGCATGAAGTCGATTTCCTTGGAAAAACGATTGGACGGGATCTCAATGTCGCGTTTCTCGATGAGACGACCACTTTCTTTGAGGGTCAGTTGTGCCTTGCGCCCGGCCAAGTCACGGGCGGCCACCGTCACGCGAACGGGGAAAGTCGCACCAAGCGACACCACCTTGTTATAATGCACATCACGGATGGCGAGATCAGGATAAGCCACTGTATCGCCCAAGACCACGGTATGGATGGGATATGGGAAGTTCTCGGCCAGCAACTCTGGCTCAAAGCCACGGTTGTAGATGCCATCGGAGAAGAGTAGCACCGCGCCGACATTGCGCTTGTAATACCGTCTGTCCAAAGTCTTTATGAGCGATGACAAATCCGTCAGTTGGTCGAAGAAATCGAGTTGCTCGAAATCTCGGACTTCCTCGCCGAAAAGGTATTCATCGACTTGAAAATCAGCACTCAAGTCTTTTCTAAACTGTTCAAACTGGGTAAGATAATCCTTTTTGTAAAACGCCGAATCCTTGCAAAGGACGACAGATGAAGAATTATCGTGCGCAAGGATAATTGTAGGCGTCTCCACCGAACTGAATTTCTGCCGAATCAGCGGGTTGAAGAGCAGCAAAACCACCAAACCAACAATCAAAGTCCGAAGTGCAAACAAAATGACATTCAAGGCTTTGCCATAGTGTTGCTTCTTGTTTCGGACATACAACACTGCAGCCGCTGCCAGACCAGCCAGCAGCGCCAAAGCTAACATCCATATTGGGATTCCGATGGGCATCGATCGCTAATACATTGAGCGAAAAAACCTCTTACTTCTTCTTTTTCACCTCCTCGATAGCCTTGATTGTGGTAGCATTAGGCTCGTCGTCCTTTAAAATCTTGAATATTCCAAGACTTTCAATAAATTTGACGACAGCCTGGGCCGTCTTATTGCGCTCATTATAGCTTAGCGTTATTGTTGTCATGATGTCCGTTTTGGGTTAATGCTGCAAAAATAAGAAAAAATCTCCAATTCCATTTTGACTTTCCGATTTCTTTGTAAATTTGCGCCGGTTCTTATGGCGGACTTTGTGCCGCCGACATAAAGAAACACGAAGCGTTATGCTCGTCTTGTGATTGGAAATGTGAGAGTTTTCAAGAGTCGCAAGAATAGTGTAATGGTTCACGCAATTAGCGAGGGCTGTTATTACACCTTCTCGACTCAAGGTATCTCTCACAACCTCCAATCAAAGAAGTGGTATATCAGTGCTGCGCTTCTTTTTGACATTGTCCTTTGAGGTGCTGGAGGGATATTAAAGGTTGCGCCCGATGACGTATTTAGGGATAATAAGATGAAAATCAAAAATGTAATGATTTATGTAATGATGACACTCTTAAGCTTCACTTTTGTTTCATGCACAAAGGAAAATGGGAACGGAAGCAATGACAATACGGGTATAGAGTATCGATTAAACAATGACATAACCAATGGCATTGAATTCGATTCAGGTCATGGATGGGGGGTTTTAGTAATGAGATCATCAAATAACCTAGGCTTTCTTGATGTTAATTTTTCAAATTTTGAAATAGCTTCAGTTGGAAGTGTTAGTAGTCTTTCAAAAATCAAAAATATTCCTGAAACAGGCTGGGTTTGTGAAATTGCAGCACATCCAGGTAAAGGTTATGTTATCAGATACAATGAGGTTTATGAAGGTAATACTGGAGAGTTCCATTATTGTAGATTGTATGTTGAAGATTGGATTAAATCAACCTCAGGAGGAATCGTTGGTGCTGTAATATGGTACGAAGATAATTGGAAATAAAGGTCATTTTCCAACTTTTCTTGGATTCTGGAATCCTTGAATATCATTATTTGCAATACAAAATAGAAAAACCAGCATGAGGGCGCGGCATGATTGTCGCGCCCTCATCATTTATAATCATACCAACACGGTTTTAAGGCCTTAACCCGTTTCATTACCTCCACGGCCTTTTGCTGCCAGTCCATCCTTTTTCCTTCCAGTAATCGACATCGGCTTTATTCCATCCGTTGCGCTGCATTAGGCTCATCAGCTTGAAAAAAGCTTTGGTTCTTATCGGTATCGGCACTTTCCCCTGTCTTTTCAGTATCTTTTTCGCAATACGGTCAGCCTTTGCGTTGATAGTGTCCTTCAGCTTCGGAGAAACACCATCCCAGTTCACCGCTCTTATGGCCTTACCTAACCTGTAGGTCTGCGGTATTCCCCAGTAAAAGCAACTGTCCGCCATATCCTTCATGGTGGACTTTACGCCTGCCCCCGCAGCCGTTGCAACTACAACCGCCTGCTTGCCGAACATCCTCTCATCGGGACGATGCGACATCCAGCGCCAGCCGTAATGGTCAAGAAGCGTCTTCATCTGTCCAGTCACATGATAAACATACACGGGGGACGTTAGTATGATAACATTCGAGTTATCTATAAGCTCCGTTATTGGCTTTAGTTTCGCATAATGCGGACAGCTTTCCTCGCTTTTCACAAAGCAGTTCGTACAGCCACAGCAAAACTCGTCAAAGTCACGGGGCAAGAACACCTCATTGATATTCTCCACAGAAACAAGCTTCTCGGCGATGATACGCCCGATATGATATGTTGAGCCCTTGTGGTTTGTACCGCTTATAATAAGAACTTTCATACTCTTTCTCTCGTCTGATAATCTATTATTTAGCTTGGGGGAATTACTGATAATTCCGCTATTCATTTATTGTACATATAAGAGCGCAAAGATAGGGATTTTTCGGAAAAGTGGTGTTGTGGATAACAAATACGACCGTACAGAGGTTTTTTCTATTCGTTGATCGAAATACGATTATCTTTGCAAGCAAAAAAGATCCAACATGGGGAATCATAAGAATAACACAAACAGTTACAACGACGACTTTTGGAATGCTTTGGACGAGCTGGTGCACAATTCAGAGATAATCATTGACAGGCCAAAAGGAACGGCACACCCAAAATTTCCAGATTTCCTCTATTGTGTTGACTATGGCTATTTGAAAAACACGACTTCGATAGATGGAGCAGGAATAGACGTATGGGTGGGAAGCGGGGAAAAGCGAATTGACGCCATCATGTGCATAGTAGACTTGACGAAAAAGGATTCCGAGATTAAAATACTGATAGGATGTACGGAAGAAGAAAAGAGAATGGTCTATGAGACACATAATCACACTCAGTACATGAAAGGCATTCTGATACGTAGAAAGAACCTTGAATTAGTTTTGAAAGCACTAGTTCCAAAATAAGAAAAAAAGCCTAATTTTGCGGAAAAATTCGGGACAATGAACAGCCTTTCGGTCGTCATCATCACCTTCAACGAGGAGCAGAAGATAGGGCAATGCCTTGACTCTGTGAAGGATATCGCCGACGAAATCATCGTCGTGGATAGCCATTCCACCGATGCGACCGAGGCCATCTGCGACCGCTATGGCGTGAAGTTCTTCAGCCAAGACTGGCTCGGCTACTCCGACCAGAAAAACCTCGCCAATGATCTCGCCACCTGCGACCTCATCTTCTCAATTGATGCCGACGAAGTCCTTTCAGACGAACTGAAGCAGTCCATCAAGACACTGAAAGACAAAGAAATCGCTGACAACGAGGTCTTCGCCATGAACCGCCTCAACAACTACTGCGGTCGGTGGGTAAAGGGCTGCGGCCTCTATCCCGAGACCAAAATCCGAATCTGGCGGCGCGGCTTCGCCCAATGGGAAGGCCTCATCCACGAGTGGCTGAACTACAAGAGCGAGCCGAAGAAGACCCTGCTGCGCGGCGACCTGCTGCATTATTCCTGGGACACGCCCGAAGCCTTCCGCAAGCAACAATTCCACTTCGCCGAACTGGGAGCGCAGTCGTACTACGAACGCGGTAAGAAGACCGGCATCCTGCCGTGGCTGTTCAGTCCAAGCATCAATTTCATCCGCACCTATATTATAAAAGGTGGCTTCCTCTACGGCAAGATAGGATTTAGCATTTGCCGCACGATGACCCAAGCTAATAGACACAAATACAATCTGTTAAGAGAGAAAATCAAACAAAACAAATAAGCATTATGGAAGAATCATTTGAACAAGAAGTGGAACGCACAGTAGCCGTGCTAAAAGCTGGAAAGACCATCCTCTACCCCACCGACACCATCTGGGGCGTGGGCTGTGATGCCACCAACAGCAAGGCCTGCGACCGCGTCTACGAAGTGAAGCAAAGACCCGCCTCAAAGAGCCTCATCGTGCTCGTCGATACAGCAGAACGGTTGAAGGACTATGTCGTTGATGTGCCAGCCATAGCCTACGACCTTATCGCGCACAGTACCAACCCTTTGAGCATCGTTTATGCACAAAGCAAAAACCTCGCGAGGAATATTTCTTCCGACCGTTCGGTGTGCATCCGCGTGGTAAACAACGACTTCTGTAAAGAGGTCATCCGCCGCCTCGGAAAGCCCATCACTTCTACCTCGGCCAACCTCTCGGGTCAGCCTTCCGCCATGACCTTCGCGGACATCAGCGAGGAACTGAAAAATTCGGTTGACTATGTGGTGCAGCTCTACCACGACAGCTTCGCTAAGCCTAAGTGCTCCACCATCATCAAGCTCAACGAGGATAATACTTTTGATATACTGAGGCAATAATTCTTCTTTTTTCATTATCTTTGCGCCCCTAAAAACAACATTTTAACCCATGAAATCACTGAAAATGTTTTTCTTGGCTGTCGGTTGCTTTATTGCGATGACAACAACAACAGCCCAAAACCAACAGCCCCAGTCGAAAGCACAGATGAACGCCCAAAAACTGGCTACCACACTTTATCTCATCGAAAACTTTTACGTCGATACCGCCAACACGGATAAGGTGACCGAAGACGCCATCATCGCCGCGCTGAAGGAACTCGACCCGCACTCGGCCTACATCTCGAAGAAGGATGTGGAGAAGGCCAACGAGCCCCTCGTGGGCAGCTTCGAGGGCATCGGCGTGACCTTCCAACTCATCCGCGATACCATCACGGTCATCAGTCCCACGGCGGGCGGTCCGTCCGAAAAAGTGGGCATTATGGCTGGCGACCAGTTCGTCAAGATTGACGGTGAGGAAGCCGTCGGCAAGAAAGTCGACAACGAATACGTGCAGAAACACCTGCGCGGCAAAAAAGGCACCAAAGTCACTGTGAGCGTGAAGCGCGGCAGCGACCCAGAACTCATTGATTTTGAGATTATCCGCGACAAAATCCCGTTGAATAGCATCAACGCGGCCTACATGCTTGACAAGCACATCGGCTACATCAAACTTGACCGCTTCGCACAAGAATCAACCAAAGAGTTCAAGGAAGCCTTCGCCAAACTGCAAGCCCAAGGCATGGAATCACTCGTCTTCGACCTGCGCGGCAACACAGGCGGCTACCTCAACACCGCCATCGAGATGGTGGACCAGTTCATCGGCGAGGACAAACTTATCGTCTTCACCGAAGGTCTACGCTCGCCTCGTCAGGAGTGGAGAAGTACCAAAGACGGGCTTTACACTTCGGGTAAGTTGGTCGTCCTGATCGACGAAGGCTCAGCTTCGGCCAGCGAAATCCTTTCAGGTGCCATCCAAGACCATGACCGTGGCGTTGTCATCGGAAGACGTTCTTTTGGTAAAGGCTTGGTTCAGAGGCCCTTCAACCTGCCCGACGGCGCCGTCATCCGCCTGACGACTGCCCGCTACCATACCCCATCAGGACGTTGCATCCAGCGGCCTTACGAAAATGGCGTTGAAGACTACGCCAAAGAAATGACCAAACGTCTCGAGCACGGCGAATATTTTCACGCCGACAGCATCCATTTCCCCGACTCGTTGAAATACAAGACCGATGGCGGTCGCACCGTGTATGGCGGTGGCGGCATCATGCCCGACATCTTCATCCCCGTCGACACCTCTTATAACAGCAAGCTTTACACCAACCTCGTCCGCAAAGGCGCCTTGAACCGCTTCACCACCGACTACGGCCTCAAGCACCGCGACGAAATCAAGGCGCAATACGGCGATTTCGAGCGTTTCAACAAGGATTTCGTTGTGGGTCAAGACCTTATCAACGGACTGAAGAAAGCCGCCACGGAAGCCAAAGTGGAATGGGATGACGAACAATTTGCCCATTCCGAAAAGTTCATCTTCCTGCAAATCAAAGCCTTGATAGCCAGAAATGTTTGGGAAACACAGGAATACTACCGTGTAATGGCCTCGGAAGACACTGGAGTGAAAAAAGCCTTAGAAATCCTCGGCAACGACAAGGAATACAAACGGATTTTAAAATAACCGCCCCATGAAAAAGACAAGTTTACTCCTAGCGGCTATCAGTTTGCTCATCGGGGCACAGGTCTTCGCCCAAGGACGCATCGACTTTGGAAAGACACCCTCTTTGCAACAATGTGTCAACGTGTCGGATGACGGCTTCACCGCCACCTTCTCTTTCAACAACCTGATTGCCAATGAAGTGCAAACCGAAAAAGGCGTGTTTTCCAACATCACCATGGACGGCACCTACCCTTCGGGCGAATTCGGCGAGCCTTCGCTTCCCGCCGCCCACCAACTGATTGCCGTGCCGATTGGTGCACAAAACGTCAGTGCGAATGTAATCAGCTACTCGACCACCGAATACAAATTGAGCGACTTCGGCATCCACACCATCATGCCGCAACAGCTTTCGGTCAGAAAAGACCAAAAGCCCGAGGACATCAAGTTTGTTTACGATGAAAAAGCATACGCTTCAAAGGATTACACCTCTCGTAACCTTGTTGATTTTGAGATTCGCGGCACCATGCGCGGCACCCAAGTCGGCTCACTGACCATCAATCCTGTGGCATACAATCCCGCTAAGGGCAGTGTCATGGTGTACAATGACATCGTGGTGGAAATCCGTTATGGAGCTTACGACAAAACCGCTGCTTACAACGAGTTTGCGCGCACGTTCAGCCCTTATTTTGCAAGCGTTTACGAAATGATGTTCAACTGGCGCGACGACGTGTATGACCAGCACCCTGACCTGTGGCAAGCCCCCGTAAAGATGCTCGTCATTGCCGACCGTATGTTTGAGGAAACCATGCAGGAATGGATAGATTGGAAGACCACCAAGGGTTTCTACTTAGACGTGTGTTATACCGACCAAATCGGCAACACCCCCTCGGCCATTCGCAGTTTCATCCAAGACAAATACGCCCAAGACGCGCCCACCTTCGTCATCATCTTTGGCGACAAGGACCAAGTGGCCGCCAGCGCCATCGGCAGCCATAGCGAATGTGTCACTGACCTGTATTACATGAGTGTCGATGACGATGACTTCCCCGACATCTACCACAGCCGCATGTGCGCCGAAACCGTCGAGCAGATGCAGAACATCATCGCCAAAACACTGCTGTATGAGCGTTACGAATTCCCCGACCCCACCTATTTAAATAATGTGCTGCTCGTGGCCGGCTGGGATGACTATTTCTGCGAATACATCGGTGCACCGACCATCCAATACGGCATGAACTATTACTACAACGTCGAACATGGCTACAACGAGGTAAACTATTTCCTCGGTCGACCTTATGACAACGCTTACGCCAGTCTCAATACGGGTGTCAGCTTTGCCAACTACACCGCCCACGGCTACAACCAAGGCTGGGGCGAGCCAAACCTCGACAACAACGATATTCCCAACTTGACCAACATCGGCAAGCCTTTCCTCGCGATGGGCAACTGCTGCCAAGCCGCCGACTGGGGCATCAACAGCACCTGCTTCGGCGAGGCCATGATTCGCACCAACGAAGCCGCCGCCTACGCTTACATCGGCTCATGCCCCAGCACTTACTGGTATGAGGACTACTACTTCGCCGTCGGGGCCACCAACATTTACGGGCAAACGCCCACATACGAGGAGTCATCAATGGGCGTTTATGACGCAATTTGGGTGAATGACCGTTTCAACACCGTGGCGGCCATGCCCTTTATCGGCAACCTCGCCGTGTGCTATGCCCATGCCCGCAACTCTCATCGTGACGATGTAGAAACCTACTATTGGCAAGCATACCATACCCTTGGCGACGGTTCCATCATGCCCTACCGCGTGCAACCCACCGAGAACCAAGTCAGCCACATGGCCGTCTTCCCCATCGGGGCAAACAGCTTTGAAATCAGCGCCTTGCCAGGCTCGTATGTGGCCGTCAGCAAAGACGGCGAACTGCACGGCGCAGGCCTCGTTGATGAGAGCGGCGTTATTTCCCTTGACATCGAGCCAGTCACTACGAGCGGTGAAGTGACCATTTGCGTCACTGGTCTCGACAAGATTCCGTATATCGCCAACATCCCCGCCGTCGTACTTGAAGGGCCTTTCATCGCCATCGATAGCTACACGCCAGAGCAAGCCCACGTCGGCGACGAAACCACAATGAGCATCACCTTCAAGAATGTCGGTACCGAGGCCATCGGCGCCACAAGCATTGTCAATTTGACTTGCGAAAACGATGACTTGACCATGCTCAACAGCACCGCCACTTTTGAGAGCCTTGAAGCTGGGGGAAGCGTCACCATCGACGGTTTCCGTTACCGCATCGCGGAGGGCGTCGCTGACCGCACCAAATTTGTCGTCCACAGCACCGCCACTTGCGGCAGCGAGGTTTGGGAAGGCAAGGCCGTGATTACGGCCCACGAAGCCAAACTGCAATACGAAAACATGGATTGGACGGGCAGTTTTGTCCCTGGCGAGACCGTGAGCGTCATCGCTTACTTTACTAATGATGGCCACTACCGCGCCACCAACGCCATGGCCACGATAAGCTCAACGAGCGAATACGTCACTTTTGAAAACGAGACCTTTGAAATTGGCACCATCGACCCGGATGGCGAGGGTGTATGCGTGTTCAACGTCAACATTGCGGCGGAATGTCCTGAAAATGAAATCCTTCCGATTAACTTCACGCTCAACGCCAACGGTGGCCTCTCCGCCGAGGGCAGTGCCGTGTTGCGTAACGCTTGCAACGTCGTTTTCGAGTTGAGCGACACCTACGGCGACGGCTGGAACAATGCCTACTTGAACGTTAGCTTCGACGACGGCACACCTTCCGAAAGCCTCACCTTCGACAGCGGCAACTACGCTTCCTTTACCCTCGAAATTGGCAACCATGTGCATGTCAGCCTCGCGTGGACCGCAGGCGAATGGGACGGCGAGGTCAGTTTTGTGGTGCGCTACGAGGACGGCGAAATCATTTACGAGCACGGCCCTGATCCACAAGCGGGCTTGCTCTACGAGTTCGACTGCAACTGCCACTTCAGCACTGAAATTTTCAACCCCATTGAGAACCTAACCGCCGTCGTGAATGGCTACCAAATCACCCTCGATTGGGAGACTACGACCAATCCGATTCGGTTTGTCGTCTATCGAAACGGAATCGAAATTGGCGATACCACGGAGACCACCTTCACTGACGTGGTGGGCACGGAGATGACCTACACCTATTGTATAGTGGCCGAATACGCTGACGGGGTATCCCTTCCCGAATGCGTCCAAGTGGAGTTCCTTGACGGCATGGAAGAAAGCATCGAGACCATCTCGGTTTATCCTAATCCTGCCAATAACCTGTTGAATATCAACGCTGTAAACACGGAGTTTACCTACATTTTATTCAACAGTATGGGTCAAGCTGTGGCCAAAGGTGACGCTCAAGGGAATGTCCAAGTCAACGTGGAAAGCTTGGCCAAGGGTGTTTACTTCCTGCGTATCACGTCTAGCAAGCAAATTCGCGTGGAAAAAGTCATCGTTGAATAATCTTTGTCAAGTTTTTTCGGCAAGGAATGAAAAAAAATCCTATTTTTGCGGTTTGACATCCGTTTGATGCAAGAATCAGTTAATTAATTCAATATCAACTAATTAAAATTAAAAATGAAGAAATTTAGTTTACTTACCGCAGCATTCCTGATGATGGGATTGCTGTTTGGTTCGCAAGTGATGGCCCAAGGCCGCATCGACTTCCGCACCAATTCGGCGCAACAGTGCGCCAATGTAACTGAGGACGGCTTCACCGCTACCTTTAGTTTCAGCAACCTGACCGCCACTGAGGTCAACACCGAAAAGGGCGTGTTCTCCACCATTACTATGGACGGTACTTATCCTTCAGGCAACGTGGGCGAACCCTCTCTGCCCGCTGCCCACCAACTGATTGCTGTGCCTTACGGTGCCAAAAACGTCACGGTGGAAGTGAAGAGCTACACCACAACCACCTACCGCTTGGCCGACTATGGCATCAAGACCGTGATGCCCCAACAGCCTTCCATCCGCAAGGATCAGAAGCCTGAGGACGTGAAGTTCGTTTACAGTGAAAAGGCCTACGCCGCCAAGTCGATGAGCCAGCGTCCCCTCGCCACCATCGAGGTGCAAGGTACCATGCGTGGCATCCAAGTCGGCTCACTGACCGTCAACCCCATCAACTACAACCCCGCTACGAACAGCATCGAAGTCTACAACGACATCGAACTCGAAGTGCGCTACGACAACTACGACAAGGCCGCTGCCTACAATGAGTTTGCCCGCACATTCAGCCCTTACTTCGCCAGCATTTACAAGACGATGTTCAACTGGCGCGACGATGTATACGACCAGCACCCTGACCTTTGGCAGGCTCCTGTGAAGATGCTTGTTATTGCTGACCGTATGTTTGAAGAAACCATGGAAGAATGGATTGCCTGGAAGACCATTAAAGGCTTCTACTTGGATGTAAATTACACCGACGAAATCGGCAACACCGCCGCTGCCATCCGCAGCTTTATCCAAGGCAAGTATGCCGAGGAAGCACCCACGTTCCTCATCATCTTCGGCGACAAGGAGCAAGTGCCCGCCAGTGCTACGGGTTCCGAGACCAGTAGGGTCACCGACCTCCAGTACATGAGCGTCGACAACGACGATTTCCCAGACATCTACCACAGCCGCATGTGCGCCCAAACCGTGCAACAGATGGAAAACATCATCGAAAAGACTCTTTGGTACGAATTCCTCCAGTTTGAAACTGTTACTCGTGACACCGACTATCTCAGCAACGTGTTGCTGATTGCCGGTTGGGACTCCTATTGGACTGCCTACGACGGTGCTCCCACCATCCAGTACGCCATGGAGTATTACTACAACGCCGAACACGGTTTCAACAATGTTTACTACTGGTTGGGCCAGCCTTACACAGGCTGCTATGCTCCCATCAACACGGGTGTTGGTTTTGTCAATTACACTGCTCACGGAGGCGAAACCGGCTGGTCTGACCCTGCCCTCACCGTCAACGATGTGAACAATTTCACCAACGAAGGAATGCCTTTCCTCGCCATGGGCAACTGTTGTCTAGCCGCTGACTGGGGCTACTACGGCACCTGCTTCGGCGAAGCTATGATTCGTGCCAACACAAAGGGTGCCTACGCCTACATCGGCTCCTGCCCCAGCACCTATTGGTATGAGGACTACTACTTCGGCGTGGGTGCCACCAACGTGTTTGGTCACATGCCCACTTACGAACAGACCGCTTACGGTGTCTACGACGCCATCTGGAACAATGACGAATTCAATTGCGTTTCCGCCATTCCGTTCATCGGCAACCTCGCCGTTTGCTATGCCCATGCCAATGGCTACCAAGGCAGCGTTTCCGACAAGTACTATTGGCAATCCTACCACGCCTTGGGTGATGGCTCCGTCATGCCTTACCGCATCAATCCTTCGCCCAACAACGTGAGCCACATGCCCACCCTGCCCATCGGCGTTGACTTCTTCAACATCTCTGCTGATCCTGGTTCGTATGCCGCTATCAGCATGGACGGCGTGCTTTACGGCGCTGGCCTCATCGATGAGACCGGTTCGACCGACATCGCCATCGAGCCTATCACGAGCGCTGGCGACGTGGTCATCTGCGTGACTGGCCTCGACAAGATCCCTTACATCTCCGTCATTCCGGCTGCTGCCCTGGAAGGTGCCTACATCGTTTACGACAACGTGGAATGCGGACAGAACATCGTCAGCGGCGCATACGTCGCCCCCAAGGTCACCTTGAAGAACGTCGGTATCCAAGCCGCCAACGACATCAATGTCACCCTGAGCACAGAGTCGGAATACATTGAGATGCTCCACAACACGGCCACCATCTCCTCCATCGATCCGGATGCCACATACGACATCGTTGACGCTTTCGACTTCAATATCGGTGTCAATGTTCCCAACGAGACCAAGGTGCAGTTCTTCGTGAACTGTGTTTCGGGCAATGACGTGTGGGAGAGCAAGTTCACCCTGACCATCGGTGCCCCCAGCTTTGCTGTCAACAGCATTAGCACCACCGACCTTACCCCTGGCGGCCCTGGAACCATCACCTTCGAAATTGCCAACAATGGCGGTGCCGACGCTCAGGATGTGATCCTGCAAGTGTTTGCCAGTTCCGATGATATCGCGCTTGAAAACAACGCCATTGAAATCGGAAACATCGGACAAGGTGTTACCATGCACATGCCCGTAGGATTCACTGTGGGAGCTGGCGTTGAAGTAGGTTCCACCTACGAGATTTCCTATCTCTTGACCTCTGGTCACTATTCGGTGGGAGGTTCCTACATCCTCACCGTAGGCAACATCATAGAAGGCTTTGAGACAGGCGACTTCAGCATGTACAACTGGCAATTCGAAGGCAGCGCCAACTGGACCATTGTGAGCGGTGAAGCCCACACGGGTACTTACAGCGCCAAGTCAGGCTCCATCTCCGACAGCCAACAGAGTGACCTCATTCTCACCACTGAAATCCTTGCCGACGGCCAAGTGAGCTTCTACAAGAAAGTCTCTTCCGAATCCAGCTGGGACAAGCTCTTCTTCTATATCGACAATGTGGAAAAAGGCAACTGGTCGGGCAATGTAGATTGGGGACAGGAATCCTATCCTGTGACCTCTGGCACCCACACCTTCAAGTGGAGCTATAAGAAAGACGGTAGCATGAGCAGCGGCAGCGACTGCGCCTGGATTGACGACATCCAGTTCCCGCCCACCAACGTTATCCTGGCACTCAATCCTGTCAACAATCTGCAAGCTGAAGAGAATGAAGGCACCGTCACGTTGACTTGGGAAGCTCCTGAAGGCGCTGCAAGCTACATTATCTACCGCAATGGCACTGAAATGGGCAACCAAAGCAGCCTCTCCTTCGTTGACCAAGTTGAAGACGGCATCTACACCTACAGCGTGGTGGCCACCGACGGCAACGGACGTTATTCCACAGCCGAATATGTCACCGTCAGCGTGGGTATCGTCGGCGTTGAAGAAAACTTCGTCGAGTTCGCTGTCTATCCTAACCCCGTCAGCAGCACCCTGAACATCAACTGCGGCAATGCTGAATACAGCTACGCCATGTTCAACGGCATGGGCCAGATGGTTGCCAACGGCAATGGTCGTGGCGCACAGCAGATCAGCGTCAACGGCTTGGATAAGGGCGTTTATTTCCTGCGCTTAGTCAGCGGCACTCAGGTGCGCGTTGAAAAGGTTGTGGTAGAATAAGCACACCTTTCATTGAAATGAAGAGGGTGACCTTTTTGGTCACCCTCTTTGTTTAGAGACCTCTTTGTTTCTTAATGGATTCGTATGCTGCGTTGATTTCTTGGAACTTCTTCTCGGCGGCCTGCCGCACCTCGTCGCCAAGGTTGCCGACGAGATCGGGGTGATTCTTCTTGGCCATATCGCGATAGGCTTTCTTGACCTCGTCGTCGGTAGCAGAAGGCTCGATACCGAGAATTTTGTACGCACTGTCGGTTTCCTTGATAAACATAGCCTTCACAGACAGGAAATCGCTATTGGTGACGCCCATGTAGTCTGAAATCGTGTTGATGACACCCAATTCCTCTTGGGAAACCCTACCATCAGCGTTGGCGATACCGAACAGATAATGAAGCAGTTGCAGGCGTGAGGCATAGTCCATGTAGCGGCCAACCTGTTGGCTGACTTCATACAGGTTGTAGTCCTTCTCCAGAATCTCGCGTAGCATCTTGATGTAGTTTTCGGCGCGTTGCTGACCGAAATTCTGCAAGAAAAAGCGTTTCACGTAATCCAGCTCCGATTTCCTGACATTGCCGTCGGCCTTCATTACGGCGGCGGAGAGCACGAGCAGTGTCACGTTGAAATCACGTTTCTCCTCCGTATTACCGAACGTGTCGGTCACTTCAGAGCGAATCACTTTGGGGCGATTGCCCGAAAACAGGCTTCCGATGGCATAGCCAATGATGGCTCCCAACGGGCCGCCAAACGACCAGCCCAATCCCATCAGTATCAGTTTCAAGAAAAATCCCATGGCTTTGTTTTTTCGAGCCGCAAAAATACACAAAATAAACAAGAACTGTTGAAAATAATTCCGACGAAGCCCCATATATAAGAAAAAAGATTCGTATCTTTGCGCCCTTGTTAACGACCTTAATTATTAATTATCAATTTTTCAAACAAATGAAAAAAGTTTTCCTATCCCTCGTGTTTGTGGCTGTGTCAGCGATGGCATTTGCCCAACAATGGACCAGCATCAGCAAGAATGCTCCTTCCGGTCCTGAGGTCAAGTTGGTTTCGAGCAGCGAGCAACAAGTCGTGGTCGACTTCTCGTTGGGCGGTTTCAATTTGACTAGAGTGAGCACCCCGAACGGCATCCAGCAAATCGTCTCCGTCCCGAAGATGGCCTCGATGCTTGAAGCTGGCGCTCCCGACCTTCCCCAATTCCCCGTTCCCGCCATCATCGGCGACAGGGCTGAGATGCAAGTCAGCGTAACGGAGAGTGAATACACAGATTATCAAAACGTTGAGATTGCTCCCTCTAAGGGTAACTTCAGCCGTCAGATCAATCCAGACGACGTACCCTATAGCTACGGCGCGATGTACAACCAAGACGCTTTCTACCCTGTGGCCCAAGCCACTTTGGAAACGCCTTACATCATCCGCGACTTCCGTGGCCAAAACATCATGGTAACACCCTTCGCCTACAACCCCGTGACGAAGACCTTGCGCGTCTATCACCACATGACCATTGCCATGAAAAAGGTGAGCGACAACGGTGTCAATGTCAAGGCTGCCCGCAAGTCAGCTGCCAAGATGTCGCCCGAGATGAAAGCTGCCTACAACAACCGCTTCATCAACTTCAAGGAAAACGGTGCCAAGTACAACTTCGTCAACGACCGTGGCGAAATGCTCATCATCTGCCCCGACCAATACATGGAAGCCATGCAACGCTTCGTTGACTGGAAAAACCAGTCGGGCCGCCCCACTACAATGGTGAGCGTGACCGAAGCCGGTGGCAACAACGACACCCAAATCAAGAACTACATCTCTAGCATCTACAATGACCCCGAGCGCAACCTGACATACATCCTGCTCGTCGGCGACTACAACGACATCACTCCTCACTCAATGAGCGGAGGTCGCTCCGATAACTGGTTCGGCCAATTGGAAGGCAACGATTATTACATTGAAGTTTTCACAGGACGTTTCTCGGTGCAGAGCGTAGCCGATGTGGAGACCCACGTTGAGAAGGTGATTTACTACGAGCGCGATATGAAAGTAGGTGAAGAATGGCTCAACGAGGGCATCGGCATCGGTGCCAACGAAGGTGCCGGACAAGGTCACCACGGCGAAGCCGACTACGTGCACATGAACTACATCCGCGACACCTTGATGCACTACACCTATGAGGCCGTCTCGCAGCAATACAGCGGCGTGGGCGGTGGCACCAACGCTGCCGCCATCAGTGCCGATGTGAACGCTGGCGCGAGCATCATCAACTACTGCAACCACGGTTCGCAAACCAGCTGGGCTGTGGCCAACTACAGCAACAGCCATGTGAACGCCTTGGTAAACGACGACAAATGGCCTTACATCTGGTCCGTGGCCTGCAACAACGGCGAATTCAACGGCACTTGCTTCGGCGAAGCCTGGCTGAGAGCCACGAACAACAGCACCGGACGTCCCACTGGCGCCATCGGCGGCATGTTCAGTTGGATTTCACAACCTTGGGTGCCTCCAATGACTGGTCAAGACGAAATGGTCGACATCCTCACCGAATGGAAGAGCACCGACCAATACAACCACACTTTCGGAGGTGCCTCGTTGAACGGCAACATGTACATCCTTGACATGCACCCCAGCGACCAAGGCTCCACCCACAACACTTGGATCCTTTTCGGCGACCCGAGCTTGATGGTGCGCACCGACAACCCGACTTCTATGAATGTCACTTGCAACCCCGCCATTCTCATGCTTGGCATGGGCGAACTGGAAGTCTCCGCCCAGAACACCGATTTCGGCATTGCCACTCTGATGATGGACGGTGAAGTGATTGCTTCCGACTATATCAACAACGGCATTTGCAACCTCACCTTCACCCCCATGTCGAACGTAGGCACCGCCATCCTCACGGTGATGGGTTATAACAAGGCCACCGAAATTGTCGAAATAGAAGTACTTCCCGCTGAAGGTCCCTACATCACGGTAAGCAACTATGATCCCAACTTTGCTCCTGTCAATGTGGAGACGAACCTCACCTTGAGTTTCAAGAACGTGGGCGTCGACCCGACCAGCGGCACCACCACGGTCAACCTGACCTGCGCTGACGAGCGTCTGAATATCCTCAACGGCACTGCCGAATTCGACGTGTTGCCCGCCGAGGAAACCGTTACCCTGCAAAACGCTTTCAACTTCATCGTTACCGAAGGCGTTGAGGACGGTACGCGCTTCCAAATCGACATCACCATGACATGCGGCGACGCAGAATGGATCGGCAAGGTCTTTGTCACCGCTGGCCAAGCCATCCTCGAATACAGCGGCGCCGAATGGGCTGAAGGCTATGTCCCAGGTGAAGAATTGACCGTCGTCGCCAACTTCATGAACGTCGGTCACTATATGGCCACCAACGCCATAGCTACCATTTCATGCGAAAGCCCGTATGTCACGCTGCTCAACGAAAGCATTGAGGTCGGCACCATCGATCCCGATGGCACAGCTCCATGTGTGTTCCAAATATTCATCGCTTCCGACTGCCCCGATAGCGAGCGGATTCCTCTCACCTTTGTCCTTGAGGCTGACGGCGGCCTGACAATGGAAGGCACCCTCACTCTGAGGAACACTTGCACCGTGAATGTCGAGATGACAGATTCCTATGGTGACGGCTGGAACGACAACAAGCTGAAGTTTATGTTCGATGATGGCACACCTGTCGTTGAACTGACCTTCACCTCTGGATACTCAGCCTCTGAGACCCTTAAAATCGGCAAAGGTGTCCATGTCACCCTGAGTTGGATTACGGGTAATTACGCCTCTGAATGCTCCTTCGTCGTGAAATATGCTGACGGCAGCATCATCTACCAAGCCAGCAACCCGTCAGGCGGAGTGCTTCACGAGTTTGACTGCGACTGTAATAATGAAACACCTGGCGGCACACAATACGCTTCCGTGGAGAACCTCCAAGCTGAGGTCGGTCCCAACGCCATCACGTTGACATGGGACGCCCCTGAAGGTGCCATCAGTTATGTCGTGATGCGCAACGGTTTGGAAGTGGGCACCACCACCGAACCTTCCTTCACCGACGAAGTGATGCATGAAGCCTCATATAGCTATTGCGTTACCGCTCTGTATCAGCATGAAGGTGTTTCTGCCCCCGAATGCATCGTCATCGAAGCCGAATGGGGTCTCGAAGAGAACGAAGCCGAGTTCGCCATCTATCCTAACCCGGTCAACGGTACCTTGTACATCAACGGCGGCAATGCTGAGTTCAGCTATGAACTGTACAACGGCATGGGTCAGAGAGTGGCCAACGGCACCGCCCGCGGCAACGAACAGCTCAATGTCGAATCCTTGACCAAGGGCGTTTATTTCCTGCGCTTAGTCAGCGGCACGCAACTGCGCGTTGAAAAAGTGGTGGTGGAATAAGCTCTTTATCAATATCAATTTCACAGGGTCGTTTCGATAGGAACGACCCTTTTTCTTTCCAATTGAAAGAATTTGCGTATTTTTGTGCCAAATACTTCAAAAATGAAAACAAGATTCCTCACACTGGCACTTATCCTACTGTCAATCAACATCTTTGCACAGGAATGGGTCTGGGTCTCCTTGAACGACCAAAACACAACCTCTCCGAAAGCCCGCCTAATTTCGAATTCGGAAGAAAACATCACTATCGGATTTTCGATAAACGGATTCACCAAAACAGCCATTGAAACACCTGACGGACAGCAATTTGTCATTAGTGCGCCCAAAATGGCTTCCCTATTGGAAGAAGGTGCCCCCGACCTGCCATTGTACGCCATCCCCGTGCTCATCGGCGATGCGGCAGAGATGGAAGTCGAAGTCGTGGATGCCAAGTTTGAGGAGTTCCGTGACATGGAGATTGCGCCCTCCAAAGGCAATCTCAGCCGCGAAATCGATCCCACCAATGTGCCTTTCCACTATGGCGAGCCGTATTCCAAAAACCAGTTCTACCCCACTCTGCAGGCTAAGTTGGACATGCCTTACATTCTGCGCGACTTCCGAGGACAGAACATCCTCGTCCAGCCCTTTGCCTACAATCCCGTTTCCAAAACCTTGCGCATCTATACCGAATTGACACTTATCCTGCACAAAATCAGCGAGGAAGGCAAAAATCAAAAGTTGTCGCGCAAATCAAGTCAATTGAAGATGGCTCCTGAAACAAAGGCTATGTATGCCCAACGTTTTGTCAATTTCAGGGAAAGCGCGGCGAAATATGCCTTTGTTGAGGATGAGGGCGAGATGCTCGTCATTTGCCCCGAGCCTTACCTGCAAGCCATGCAGCCTTTCGTGGATTGGAAAAACGCATCAGGACGCCCGACCACGATGGTCAGTCTTCAGGATGCTGGAGGGAACGATGCAGACCAACTTAAATCGTTCATCCTCAGCCATTATAACAACCCTTCAGAGAACCTTACCTACGTGCTTTTGGTGGGTGACTACGCCGACATTACCCCAAAACTCATCAGCGGCAATGGATCAGACATTTGGTTGGGCCAATTGGAAGGCGACGATTACTACCCAGAGGTTTTTGTCGGACGTTTTTCCGTGGAAAGTGTGGCGGATGTGGAGGCCCATGTTGCCAAAGTGCTTTATTATGAGCGCGATATGCCTGCAGGAACCGATTGGCTCAACAAAGGCATCGGCATTGGCTCAACCGAAGGATCGGGCAGCGGTCACAATGGTGGAGAGTCTGACTATCAACATATTGATTATATCCGAGACACTTTATTACACTACACCTATGCTGAGGTGTCGAAACACTACCAAGGTGTGGGTGTGGGCACCAACGCAGCTATGCTGAGCGAGAACTTCAACAACGGTGCCAGTATCTGCAACTACTGCAACCATGGTAACGTCCAAGGGTGGTATGTCGGCTCTTTCAACAACACTCATGTCAACGCCTTGGTAAACGACTACAAATGGCCGTTCATTTGGTCAACGGCTTGTCTGAACGGCAAGTTTGACGCAAACTGTTTCGCTGAAGCATGGATGCGCGCCACCAACAACACGACAGGTGCCCCAACAGGAGCCATTGGCGGCATGTTCAGTTGGACAAACCAACCTTGGCAACCGCCCATGTCGGGTCAGGACGAGATGGTAGACATCCTTTGCGAATGGCGCAGTGCCGACCAATTCCACCACACCCTCGCAGGTGCCTCGCTCAACGGCAACATGAAAATCCTCGACCTTCACCCTTCCGACCAAGGCGCCACCCACAACACGTGGATCCTCTTTGGCGACCCTAGCCTCATACTCCGCACCGACAATCCAACGGAGATGAACGTCACCTGCCAGCCTGAAGCTATCTTCCTTGGCCAGACGGAGTTACACCTCATTGCTGATGCAGATTATGCCTTAGCCACCCTCAGCAGAGACGGCCATGTCCTATGTTCTACCCCCATCGTCAACGGTGAGGCCACGCTCAGCTTCGAGAGCCAAACAGAAGTCGGGACGGCACAACTGGTCGTTACAGGCTTCAACAAGGTGACTCATGTCCAAGACGTGGAAATCATCCCTTCCGATGGTGCTTTCCTCCTCTATGACAACCTTGTCGTCAATAGCGAAAGTGGTCAGGCCGACTATGGCGGCACCTTCAGCTTAAACCTGACTGTCAAGAATATAGGCAACGGATCCGCTTCCAATATCCAAGTCCAATTAGCTTCCGATTCGCCGTACATCAGCCTTATGGATAGCACCGCTTCCATTCCGAGCCTTGCGGCAACGGAAAGCTTCACCATCGAGAACGGTTTCCGAATCAAGGTCGCGGACCATATCGACGATGGCACCCAAGCCTTATTCACCCTCACTTGCACTGACGGCGCCCACACTTGGAACAGTAGTTTCTGGATAACCCTCCACGCGCCTATCTTTGCCTTGACGGATTTTCGTCCCGAAGGCAATATTGCTCCAGGTGAAAGCGGCAACTTGCTGGTTTCCATCAAGAACATCGGTTCGGCGAAGGCCCACAACGCCCGCATCGAACTTTACAGTTGCTCCACCGACCTCAGTTTTGGCACGACGGCACACCACATCGGAAACATTCCTGCCGGCGAAACGATCACCCTTCAGGCTCCATTCAGCACAAGTAGCGGCATGACCAACGGGAGCAGCTATAGAATCCTCTACCTCGTAGATGCCGATTCCTACCTCCTTGAGGGCGTTGAAACTCTCAACATTGGCTTGCTGAAAGAGACTTTCGAGAGTGGTGATTTTAGCACCTTCGACTGGCAGACCATAGGGGGAAAACATTGGTTCATCGACAGCATCCAGCCCCATTCTGGAAGATTTTGCGCCCAATCGGGAGCCATCGGACATGCCAACCTCACGACACTTCAAGTAGCTGTAAACGTGACCGTTGATGGATACATCAGCTTCTTCAAAAAAGTGTGTACCGAGGCCAACAAGGACAAACTCACATTCTACATCGATAGCCAAACGAAAGGCGAATGGTCTGGCGAGGTGGACTGGAGCCAAGAGACTTTCCCCGTCACCGCTGGGACACACACTTTCAAATGGATTTACATGAAAGACAGCTCTGGCAGCTACGGTGAGGACTGCTGCCGCATCGACGACGTCCAATTCCCTGCCGCCAATGCCATCACTTTCCTACCGGGTGTAAAGGTCATGACTGAGATCAACGGAAATCAGGTTACCCTTTCGTGGCAAGGCACCAACCCCAACAACAGCTACATCATCCGTCGCGATGGCCAACAACTTGCTGTTCAGCAAGAAACGAGCTTCACAGAGACCTGTGACGAAGGCTCCTACGTCTACAGCGTCGTCGTCCTCAACGGAGAGTGGATGTCGACACCAGCCTTTGCTTTTGTCCAAATCGGCGCCACGGATATCACTGAGAACCAATCTGATATAGCAATCTACCCTAATCCAAGCGCGGGCAGCTTCACCATCCAATGTGAGGGCATGAGGCAAATCGAGGTTTATTCCATCGACGGTAGGTTGGTGAAAAGCATTTCAGTCAACGCTTCACAATACCTGATTGAAGGGTTGAAGAACGGCATTTATCTGTTGAAAATCAGCTCGGATAAAGGATCAATCGTGAGGAAGATTGTGAAGATATAGCCAAATCGAGCAGGATTTTAAGGAATAACCAACAAAGCAGTATTTTCGAACCACCTAAAACATCATAATCATGACAAAGCCTTCCAACTTTTCCCTTCGCAAAATAGCAGTGGTCGTTGTGGCCGCCGCATTTGCTTTTGCGCTCAGCGCCTTCGTTAACGGCGACTATGACAGCCATGTGCAACGTTTCAAGGACGCTGCAACGAACCTCGACAAAACCTATCACACCCTCGTTGACGAGTTCGACTATTGGCCGGAATGTGGAATCCGCGTCACAGGCAGCCACCTCGCCTCACTTATTTCTTTGAATGAACTTCAACAGATGTTGCCTTGTCCGCTCTATGTTTCGGGGCCACATCATGATGGGTTGTGGAATCTCGACAACGAGGACGATTTCGGTCACTACAACCCCGAGGCCATCGAATACCTTGGCGGTATCGCCAGAAAAGTGGTCGCCGATAAGAAGTTTGTGGAGACAAGCAAACCTCTCGTTGACAGATACTTATACCGTCAGATGCATATTATGATGGTGATTCACGATGCGCTTTATGACGGTGCTTATAGCCAAGAGGAACGCGAGACGATTTTCAGAAAATCGGTTGAAACAAAAGGTCTGGATTACGGTGCCTATGATGTCGGTTTCTTTTTACATTTGCTGAACCTCGAAGACGGCAGCTACGTCTATGGCAACATCGACTATCGGTTCCTTCATTTCTGGGCCAGGCGTTGGGCCGATGGCACCATTGACCAATTCTACGACGCGTTGAGTGTCGTTTTCAAGGCTTATCATCCTGAATATGTGTTTGACCCCGAGATCTATTGGTTGTCTGGTGAAGAAGAATGGCTTGGAGAAGAAGAGTATGATGGAGATTCAGAGTATTATGTCGTCATCGACGGCTCGGAGCTTCGCTTGAGGTTAGAACCTTCAACTAGTGCCGACACCTTCAAGTGGCCCGATGGTACGAACCGTCATCCCAAAGTAGGTGAGCGTTACTATTACCTCGGCGAAGAAGGCGACTTCTACCAAATCAGTTTCCACGGCAACGCGCTTTGGGTGTCGAAGAAGTATACGCACTTGGAAGCAGAGTAAGAAAATCAAAAATACAGTAAATGAAAAACGGTGTGCTTTAGATTGAGACGCACCGTTTTCATTTTATAACCACTTCCCATAACAGGGAATGCCTGTTTACAGTTTCTTCACGGGGAAAGTGAAATACGTGTCGGGGAAAGGCTCATTCTTCAACGTGAAGTGCCACCATTCGCTGTCCAAGGTCTTGAAACCGTGGCGTAACATGGCATTGCGAAGAATCATACGGTTGTCGAACTGCTCTTTGGTGATGCTGCGACCAGCCGGACTGGCGCTGTTGTCGCCCGTGTATTCGCCTGTCTCGGGATTACCGCAGAAATCGGGATGGCTTTCGGGACCGAACCAATCAAACGTGCCGCCCATGTCGACTTCCTTCTCTGTAACCATGTCAAACAAGGTCAGATCGACGGTGGAGCCACGGGTGTGGCCGCTTTTTTCCATGATATACTCTTGGTCGAACAGGACGCTCTTGTCCAAATCGGGATAGAAGTAAGCTTTCATCAGCGTGTCGGGGATGTCAGCCGCCCAGCGCACAAAATGATCCACACCCATCTGCGGACGGTAAGCGTCAAATACCTTCAAACGATAGCCCTGTTGCTTCAGGTCGTCGCTCACAGCACGGAGACTGTCGGCGGCCTGACGGGTCATGAGAACAACCGGCTCAAGATAACCATCCACACGTGTCCCAACGAAGTTGTATGTGCTAAAATAGCGGACCTCCAAGATGGCATCAGGGACGGCATCGGTCAAATTCACGAACTGGCTGGCATCGTCAGTAGGCAACAATTGTCCCGTCAACCACTTGAACTCGTTTTGGGCCTTGCTGAGTTGTTCAAGGAAGGCTGGGCTGGTGTGAAGGCGAGCCAAGCCGATGGAAGCACAAAGACGGCTCGCTTCGACGTCGCTTTGCCAATGGGCGCCCACGATGACACGGCTCTCGCCATACATGAAGCCACGTGCCATGAGGGTGTCGGCGTTGGCAGGGTTGACTTCGGAAAGCAACAGTGCCACGGCGTAGCCACGCTGGCTATGTCCCGAAGGATAGGAACCTTCGCCCGACAGTTCCTGCTCTTCATAAGCCGTTAACATGTGCTCATGGAAGCGTTCAAATGGACGCTTGCGATGATAGAAGGCCTTTGGCTCGACACGTGTCTGGTCAATGGTGGAAAGGCTGTTGACCAGATATTTGTAAATCTCGGGAGTGCCTTCCTTTGAAATTTCAAGGCCGAAAGGCACGTTGAACTGTGCAAAAAGCGAATCGTAATTCCAGGGGGCATCGTGGGTGGCTATGGCGGCGCGAACCGAATCGCAGCGTTGCGTTTTGCCCCACATGTAACGCATGATGTCGTAACCAAAGTCAATCCCGATAGTGTCGGGCGGCGGGGGCAAACACTTGATAAGGTTAGGCATCTCTTCCGAGCTGAAATACAGCGTCACACCGTCGTTCTGTGCTTTAGTTTGCAGGCTGCTGCAAAACAAGAAGGCGGCAAGTAATCCTATGAATAGCTTTTTCATATTGTTATGTGTTTGATTTTTGGGTGCAATAATACGGAATTTTTTGGAGAAACTTTTTCTCACTGTTGCCTTTTTTCGAAAAATACGCACACAATAGAATCGGTGCGCCTCGTTTGAAGCGCACCGATTTCATTTCATCAAAGCTGGTAAAGTTTACTCCACCACTTTCTTGGCTTTAGCCCTAAAGTTCACCAAGTCTTCCTCGATGAAGTTCTTCACGTAAACGCTCTTGCCGATGACGTCTTCCTCGGCGGCGTGGACGTAAACGTTGGCCGACTGGGTGAAGAGGTGCGGGGCATGGGTGGCGTCATCCAAGATGAGCAGCGACATCATGATGTCGCCGGTCATGTCATAGAGGCGGCGGGCCAAAAAGTCCTGAACCTCCTGGTTGTTGGCACCCTTCACGTAGTTGATGCTCTGCTCGTAGAGCTCCACGAGGGTGCGCACCGTGTTCTGCAAAGGTTTCAAGTCCTCGGAGACCTCGTTTTCGAGCATTTCCTTCATGATGGTGAGGTAGGTGCCATTAGTGATGTAACGGATGGCAGCCACCACCTGCAACTGCGTCGTGCCTTCGTAGATGGAGAAGATACGAGCATCGCGGTAGAGGCGCTGGCATTTGTACTCCATGATGAAGCCGCTACCGCCGTGGATGCTGATGCAGTCGTAGGCGTTCTGGTTGGCATACTCTGAATTCATGCCCTTGGCCAAAGGCGTGAAGGCATCAGCAAGGCGCGAATACTTTTTGCATTCGGCGCGTTCTTCGGGCGTCAGCGGACGCTCGCGCTGGATGTCCTCAAGACACTTGTAGATGTCCACATAACGGGCAGTCATGTAGAGCAACGAACGACCCGCGTCAATCTTGGCCTTCATACGGGAAAGCATATCATAGACAGCGGGGAATTCGATGATCTTCTTGTGGAACTGCTGACGCTCGCTGGCATACTTCAAAGCCTCGTTGTAAGCTTCTTGTCCCAGACCTACCGACTGCGCAGCGATACCCAAACGGGCACTATTCATCAGAGCCATCACATATTTGATGAGTCCTAAACGGGTCTCACCACAAAGTTCGGCTTTGGCGTTCTTGTAGGTCAATTCGCAGGTCGGGGAGCCGTGGATGCCGAGTTTGTGCTCAATGTGGCGCACATTAACGCCGCCCTGACGCTTGTCGTAGATGAACATCGACAGGCCGCGACCGTCCTTGGTGCCTTCCTCGGAACGGGCCAGCACCAAATGGATGTCGGAGTCGCCGTTGGTGATGAAACGCTTCACGCCGTTGAGCAACCAGCAGCCGTCCTTTTCGCTATAGGTGGCCTTCAGCATGACGCTTTGCAGGTCGCTGCCAGCATCAGGCTCGGTGAGGTCCATCGACATGGTCTCGCCGGCGCAGACGCGCGGGATGTATTTCATGCGTTGTTCCTCGTTGCCGAACTCATATAGCGTGTCGATGCACGACTGCAAAGACCAGATGTTCTGGAAACCGGCATCGGCGCTGGCCACCATCTCGCTCAGCATGGAGAAGACAGTGATGGGCAGGTTCAAGCCGCCGTAACGACGCGGCATGGAGACACCCCATAGGCCGCCTTTGGTGCAGGCGTCGAGGTTCTCTACGGTCTTGGATGCATAGATCATGCGGCCGTTCTCCAAATGCGGACCTTCAAGGTCGACGCTCTCGGAGTTAGGCTCGATGATGTTGGCGGTGATGTCGCCCGTGATGTCGAGGACGCGGCGGTAGTTCTCCATCGCGTCTTCGTAATCCACAGGAGCATAATCATAGTTGTCCTTATCCGCAAAATTGCGTTCCTTCAACTCGACGATGCGCTTCATCAGCGGGTGGTCGAGGTAGAATTGAAGGTTCGGGTTATCGTTATAATAGTTTGCCATTGTTTTCTTGTTTTTCTGCTTCTAGCTTCTGGCATCTGGCCTTTGGCAGCTTCACGACAACAAGGTGAACTTTCACTCTCGATTAAAGCTGCCAATAGCCAATGGCCAGCAGCCAATAGCCATCGTTTATTATTTTGCTATAGTTACTTCTTCTTTCTTTTCTCCTTTAATAGACATACCAAGAGTACGATATTTAAGATTCCAGAAATGATAAAAGCAATTGTGTCAACTTTCATTTTTAACTATTTGCTATTCTGTTTATAATACTTGATCAATTTCGGGACGACCTCCTCAACGGCGCCGACAATCACATAATCCGCAATCTTATTAATAGGTGCGTCGGGGTCGCTGTTCACTGAAATGATGATTTTGGAGTCTTGCATACCCGCAATGTGCTGAATCTGGCCGCTGATGCCGCAGGCGATATACACCTTCGGGTGAACGGTGACACCCGTCTGACCAATCTGACGGTCAGTGTCGCAGAAGCCCGCATCGACGGCGGCACGCGAGGCACCGACTTCGCCGTGGAGCACCTTGGCGAGTTCAAACAGCATGTCGAAGCCTTCCTTCGAGCCCATGCCGTAACCGCCGGCCACCACGATGGGCGAGCCTTTCAGGTTATGCTTGGCGGCCTCCACATGATGGTCGAGGACCTTCACAACGTAAGCCTCGGGTGAGACATACTTGCTTACTTCAGGATAGACCACTTCGTTTTTTGCTTTGCCTTCATAGATGGCTTTCTGCATCACGCCCGAACGGACGGTAGCCATCTGCGGACGATGGTCGGGATTGACGATGGTCGCCACGATGTTACCTCCAAAAGCGGGACGGATTTGATACAGCAGGTTGTCGTAGTGCTTCTTCGTCTTGATGTCGTCGAAGTCACCGATTTCGAGTTGGGTGCAGTCGGCGGTGAGGCCGCTGGTCAGCGAGGAGCTGACGCGCGGGCCGAGGTCGCGACCGATGACGGTGGCGCCCATCAGGCAGATCTGCGGTTGTTCCTCCTTGAAGAGGTTGACGAGGATATCGGTGTGGGGAGCAGAGGTGTAGGGGAACAGTCCTTCGCCATCGAAAGCGAAAAGTTTGTCCACGCCGTAAGGCAGGATCTGGTCTTCCACCTTGCCCTTGATGTTCGTGCCAGCCACTACTGCGTGCAGTTCCACGCCAAGCTGGTCGGCGAGTTTACGCCCTTTGGTGAGCAACTCCTGAGACACTTCGGCAACTACACTGCCTTCGGTCTCGATATATACAAATACGTTGTTCATAATTCTTTCTTTTTTTGACTATGACCGCTGACTATGACCATGACCACTTATACCAAGGTTTGAAGCTCATGCTTCTATTGAAGTGGTCATTGTCATTGTCACAAGTCATAGTCATTTTTTTCATTTTAACCGATAATCTTCTCTTCAAGCAATTCTTTAATCAATCCTTCCACATCGGCATCGCTGGCCGTGAGGGTCTTGCTCTCCTTGGCCTGGAAGACGATGTTCTGCACGGTTTTCACCTTGGTGGGGCTGCCTGAGAGGCCGCACTGGTTGGGGTCGCCATCCACGTCGGCTACGCTCCACTGGTTGAGGTTGAGATAGTCACGTTTGGCATAGAGGTCGGCGCGAGGATCCTCGGCCTGACGCTCCAGCGGACAAGAGGCATACTTGTATTTCATCACCAGCTTGGCGTTGCAGGGACGGCAAGGTGCCGCGCTGCCGTTGACCGTGATGACGCAGGGCAGCGGCACTTCCACGGTCTCCACGCCACCGTCGATATGGCGGCGGATAGTGGCGATGTTGTTTTCGATCTTGAGGATTTCCTCGGCATAAGTCACTTGGTTGAGACCCAGTTTCTGTGCCACTTGGGGACCCACCTGGGCGGTGTCGCCGTCGATGGCCTGACGGCCTCCGATGACGATGTCGACATCGCCAATCTTCTTGATGGCGGTGGCGAGGGCATACGAAGTGGCGAGGGTGTCGGCGCCTGCGAAGAGGCGGTCGGTGAGCAGCCAGCCCGTGTCGGCGCCACGGAAGAGGCCTTGGCGAATGATCTCACCAGCGCGCGGCGGGCCCATGGTGAGCACACCAACGATGCTGCCTGGATGCTGTTCCTTGAGGCACAGGGCCTGTTCAAGGGCATTCAAGTCTTCAGGGTTGAAGATGGCGGGCAATGCGGCACGGTTGACGGTGCCTTCCGGCGTCATCGCGTCTTTGCCCACATTTCTCGTATCGGGCACCTGCTTGGCAAGCACCACGATTTTCAATGCTTTTGTCATAAAATAAAAAATCTCGTTTTCAATCGGGCGGCAAAGGTACAGCTTTTTTTGAAAATAAGCAGAAAGAATCACTTACAAGGTGAATCAAGACAAGCAACCATGGGGGGCATTTTTTGTTTCTCGTTCATCTCCTCTCCAAAAAGCTTAACCAAATCTTCTTTTTCAACGCGCAAATATAGACACTTTAATCAAAACGCCGCAGCGATTTTCCTGATTTCGAGAATGTGACGCTTTATCGACCTGTCGTTTTTGGCCACTTGAAGATTATAGTCCGCTTGCATCTGAATCCACAACTGCGCATCAATACCCAACACGGCTTCCAAATACAAGGCATATTCAATTGAAATTGGCCGTTTGCCATTGAGAATCTCATTCAAAACGGAATAAGACACGCCCATCTGCTGCGCCAACTGTTTTTGGGTGACACCTCGATACTCAATCTCTTCTTTCAACAACAAGCCAGGATGCACTGGTTCGGACGGCATCATGTTGTTTGCAATCATTTGAGGATCAATGCCATTCAATGTAATCATCATTATTTATTTATAGTGGTTTGACAATTCCAATATATTACAGATAGTCACAACAGGGTTATCCAAAAGACTCACCGTGAACTCGATACGATACTTGTCATTGACCCTTACCGAAGAAATTCCTTCCTTGTCTCCGCTCAAAACCTCGTAATTCAACGATTTAATCTGATACAGCGTTTCAATTCGAGGTGCCGATTCCAAAGTCTTGATGCGTTGCTGGTACCTTTTGACAATGTCAGGCTGGAACCGATGCTTTTTATCGGTAGTTTTGCCGGTATCGTACAAGTCTTTCAAATACTGATGTTCAAATGTTACTATCACGCTGCAAAGATATACAATTTTTCCTAAAATTCGCAAAATGTCGAATTATTTTCGCGTCTTTCATTATTTTCCTAATTTTGCCGCAAATTATCATCTCGATGCCGACTTTCGACGAAATCCTAAATAACGCCGGCCCTTTGACCCTTCGACAAGCTCAGGGCTCAGGGACCTCGCTCTCCAAAGAGGAAATCAAAGCTCTCCTAGCCGCCGAAGGCGAAGACAAAAAAAAGCTCTTCGACCGTGCCTTGCAGGTGAAGCTGGAACATTTGGATAATTATGTCCACCTGCGCGGGCTGATTGAATACAGCAACATCTGCACAAAGTATTGCCTCTATTGTGGCGTGCGCTGCAAGAACCTGAAGGTTAAACGCTACCAACTCAGCGATGAGGAAGTCATCGAATGCGCCAAGCTGGCACACGAGTTAGGCTATGGCTCGGTAGCACTGCAAAGCGGCGAACGGAGCGACAAAGCTTTTGTGGACAAGATTACCTATTTGGTGCAGGAGATTAAGAAGATAGACAACGGTAGTTTGGGTATCACACTTTCTCTAGGCGAGCAGACCGAAGAGACCTATCGCCGTTGGTTTGAAGCGGGTGCGCACCGTTACTTGCTCCGCATCGAGGCTTCGAACGAAGACCTTTATTATAAGATTCACCCGCATGACGCGAAACACGACTTCAAGCAACGCCTCACCTGCATCGACAGCCTATTAAAAATCGGCTATCAAACCGGCACTGGCGTGATGGTGGGTCTCCCCTTCCAAACGTTTGACGACCTTGCTAACGACCTTTTATTCTTCAAGCAAAAAGACGTGGCCATGGTCGGCATGGGGCCTTTCATCCCCCACCCTGACACACCGCTTTGGGAGTACAGAGACCAGATTCCGTCTGCCGAAAAGCGCATGGAGCTGACGCTCAAGATGATTGCCATTCTCCGCCTGATGATGCCCGAAATCAACATGGTGGCGGCCACCGCCAACCAGACCGTCGACCCGCAAGGTCGCGAGAAGGCCATCCTCGCCGGAGCCAACGTCATCATGCCCAACCTCACGCCCAACGAGTTCCGCGAGAACTACCTCATCTACCCCGACAAGGCCTGCGTGAAGGACAAACCCGACGAGTGCCACAGCTGCCTCGACGTGCGCCTGGCCGCCATCGGACACAAGGTTTTGTACAATGCCTGGGGCGACTCTGTGGCCTTCACCAAGAAACATCAATAAGTTTCATCACAAAACATACAAAACCCTCAAAACCATTATTTGATGGAAAGTCGCCCATCATTCCGAACTTGATTCGGAACGGCCCCTTTCCAGCGGCAAGGCGGTTGCCGCGCCGCACCCTACAGAAAGTTTTGTTAGTTTTGAAAGTTTTGTGAAAAGAATTGCCAAGTTTCCAGAAAAAGTAGTATTTTTGTCCCCTTGATAATCAATTTATTTCACTATGAGAAAACATATGTTTACCGCTCTGCTCGTCCTGCTGACCCTGACGAGTTTCGCCCAACAATGGATCACCATCAAAAGTGAGGCTCCGAGTGCCATTAAGACAGAACTCGTCTCCTCATCGGAGAACCAAATTGTTGTCAACCTGCAAGTCCCTGGTTTCTACACCCAAGAGGTGACCACGCCCCGTGGCGAAGCCAACATCATTTCGGTTCCCAAAACAGTCAGCACGGCTGCCGCCGGCGAGCCTGACCTGCCCATGATCGCCATTCCGGCCCTCATCGGCGACCATCAGCATTACAGCATCCGCGTCGTTGATGCACAATACACTGATTTCCAGATGGAAGTCGCGCCCTCGAAAGGCGATTTCCCCCGCACCATCAACCCTGACGACGTGCCTTACACCTACGGCGAGGCCTATTCAACGGATGCCTTCTTCCCTGCCGAGAATGTGAGTCTTTATGAGCCTTACATCTTTCGTGACTTCAGAGGGCAGAACATGGTCATATATCCTTTTGCCTACAATGCCATAACACACACATTGCGTGTGTATTACAACATGACCGTTGAAATGTATGCCGACGGCGCCCAAGGCGAGAATATCCTCGACCGCCGTTCAAGCGTGGTGAAGATGGATCCCGAATTTCGTGCCTTATACAACAACCACTTCATCAACCACAGCGAGGGCATGAACAAATACACGCCCGTCGATGAGACTGGCGAGCTGCTTATCATTTGCTACGATGCTTTCATGGATGCCATGCAACCCTTTGTCAACTGGAAAAAGCAGATTGGCCGTCCCACGACGATGGTAGGAACAAGTATCGCAGGTTCCACCGCCGATGCCATCAAGGCTTACATCCAAAGCCAATATAACAGCAATAGCAACCTGACACATGTCCTGTTGGTGGGCGATGTGGCACAGGTTCCCGGCCATAGTTATGACAACTGCGGCGCCTACAACGGAAAGTCGGACAACTGGTACGGACAAATCACCGGAAACGACTATTATAACGAGCTGATCATCGGACGTTTCTCTGCCGAAAACACCACACAAGTCACCACACAGGTGAACAAGGTTATCAATTATGAGCGCGACCTCAACGCAAGCGACACTTGGCTTGTCAATGGTTGCGGTATTGCGGCCACGGCAGGCAGCGGCGGTCACTTCGGGGAGGACGACTGGCAGCACATCAACAACATCCGTACCGACTTGCTTAATTACGGCTATTTCACTGTTTATCAAGAGTATTACAACACAATGGGATACACCTCCACCACCCAGCAAATCAGCGACAGGATAAATAGCGGGGTGAGCATCATCAACTATTGCAACCACGGTTCTTATACAGAATGGCAGTCGCACTACCCTCGTTTTGACAACTCTTATGTCAATGCCTTGACCAACGACTACATGTTACCCATCATTTGGTCTGTGGCCTGCCTCAATGGGAAATACGACTACAGTCAACCCTGCTTTGCTGAAACATGGATGCGTGCCACAAACAACAGCAACGGCAACCCCACAGGCGCCATCGGCGGCATGTTCTCTTACATCTCCCAGCCCTGGGTCCCCCCAATGTACGGCCAAGATGAAATGGTTGATGTACTGGTTGAAAGCCATAACGACAATATCAAACGCACTTTGGGAGGCTGCTCCTTCGATGGCAACATGAAGATTTTGGACCAATATGGACAGAGCGGCGGCCAAGGTCTTGGCACCTACATGGCATGGATCCTCTACGGTGACCCAACCTTGACCATGCGCACCGCCATCCCGACCGACATGGGTGTGACCCACGCCTCTTCGATAGGTAGCAGCTCAATCTCATTCATCGTGAACGCCACCCATGGCAACGGCGCTTTGGCCACCCTGACCCGCGACAACGAAATCATAGGTTCGGCCACCATCAACGATGGCACTGCTATCATCACCTTTGCCGCTCCTGGAACGACCGGCACCGCCACTTTGACCGTATTTGGATACAACAAAATTACCTATATAGCTACTATCGATATCACTCCAGGCGGTGGCACACAATACACCGTGAATGTGTCGGCCAACCCAGTTGAGGGCGGCACCGTTGCTGGTGGCGGCATTTACAACGAAGGTCAAAACTGTACCGTAAAAGCCATTACCAATGACGGGTTCATCTTTACCAACTGGACTGAAAACGACATCGTGGTTTCCACCGAAGCCAACTACACCTTCAATGTCACAAGCGACCGTACTTTAGTCGCGAACTTCGAAATTCACACACCTTGCTATGCGCCTTCCAACTTGACGGCCACAGCCACCGAAAACAGCATCCTTCTGACATGGCAAGCCTCGTCGGCCGCCATCAGTTACAGCATCTATCGCGATAGCATCCTCATTGCCAACAACATCACCACCGCGACGTATACCGATTCGGATTTGGAATACAGCCACGAATACTGCTACACAGTGAGAGCAAACTGCTCCAACGACCAGTTGTCAGACCCGTCCAACGAAGCCTGCGCCACTACCGAGAACTACGACTGCCAAGCCCCGGATTATGTTGAAGCACATGCTATTTCCTATACAGACATCTACATCACTTGGAATGGTGTCCCAACCGCGGAATCTTACAAGATTTATCGAAACGGGACGCTTATTGTTTGGGGATTCCCGTATGTCGGTGATTATTACGATACAGCATTACCATACGGTGAATATTGTTACACCATCGTATCGGAATGTGAATACGGTGATTCTGAGCCTTCCGAGGAGGTTTGCGTCACACTGACCATCCCTTGCAACGCTCCTGCCAACTTCACTGCGGAGTACGTCTATGAGAATGAAACCGACTTTGGCGTGAGACTGCACTGGAATTCGGTCGCGCCCATCTCTCCAGAGCTTTTCCACCTCTATAGGATGAGAAACACGACAGAATACGAGCTCATTGCCGACCTACAGCCTGAAGGTTCCACTTACACCTTTTTTGACCTCACCGAGATAGGCACCTATTCCTACATGCTCACCGCCGAGTATCATTTTGACGGTCAGATTTGTGTTTCAGAACCGGTGTATGCCTCGTGTTTGGTGACTTCCGTAAGCGAGAAAAATCACACCGTTGAAATCTACCCCAATCCGACCTCAGGCGAAATCACCCTTGCGGGCGAAGGCTTGAGCCATGTGCGCATCGTGAACGCCTACGGGCAGACCGTCTACAACGCCGACCTCGAAGGCAACCAGGTGCGCATCGACCTGTCGCAAATGGCCAAGGGCGTTTACATGATGCACCTTGAGGCCAAGGGCGGGCAGACTATGAGGAAGATTGTGGTGGAATAAGCAACACGAAACTCGGAATTGTGCCTTGTGGAAAAGAAATCACCGTAAGGGCGAAGCCCGACATCGTGCTTTGACTTTGACATACTGACACACTGACGGAAAAATCTATAAAGATTCTGTTGAAAAACATGGATTATTCAAAAAAGATGTGTAACTTTGCAGGCGTAAACTGATAACGCACAAGGAAATGGAAGCAACGACAACAAAAAAAACGGATAACCTCATCATCCACCTGCTCCAGTTCAAGCGCGAGATGAGAGAGTGCATCCAAAATGGAGCCGACCCCGATGAAATGAAACGAATAGCTGACAAGTATGGTTTCCAATTCGCAAAACCCTTATAAGGTTATCGAGTCGAATCCATTCGACTATTCCTTCGTCAACAAGCACGGCATCAACTATCACTTGTATTTTATGCCAATGAGTGAAATGTATCCCGACTTGGTGAACACCTATTCGTTCAGCATTGAGCGTGAGGGCACGAATCCTCACCCGCTCGACCGTCGCATTGCCGCAACTGTCGTTGATGTGTTGCGCCGTTTCTTCCAAAACGTCGAGAACGCCATGATTATGGTGTGCGACAGCACCGACGGCAAACAGCACCGACGTCGTAACCTCTTCGACCGTTGGTTCCACTACTACAACGACGGAACCTTGACCGCCATCAACGCCGAGGTTGGAGAAGGTGATTATGAATTGTTGCTTTCTATCTATTTCAAAAAGGACAACCCTTACAAACAGCAGTTGATTAAGGCCTTCGGCGACTTGCTGGCTCAAGACCTTTACGATATCGTTATTTAATCGTTATCATACATCTGAAGATTCATTCCGCCGAGCCTCCGCAAGGAGACGCGGCGGTTTCCGTTTGTATGTCAATCCAACACTGTGATGACGCAGCCATAGATCCCCGCCACCACACAAACCCACGCTGGGATGACATGGCTGCTGCGGCACAACTAAAAACTGAACAACTAAAAAACAATAACACCCACGAACAAATCAACATCAAAAACAAGATTAAACTTGCGGGATATAAAACAAAAAAAAACTATTTTTGCCCTTGATTTCGTGTAGTTATTTGAAAAAACTCCACCGGACTGAAAACAGAATACAACAATGAACGACAATTTCACCATACAGCTCTTCGAGGGCAAGAAAGTGCGCATCGCTTGGGATGCGGAACAGGAAAAGTACTATTTCGCAGTAGCCGACATCGTTCAAATATTGACAGACAGTAATGATGTCAAGCAATATATCAAGCGGATGCGGTCACGTGACCCCGAGCTCAATTCCAGGTGGGGTACAATTTGTACCCCTACTCGAATGATGGCTGCTGATGGGAAGATATACAAAACCCAAGCCGCCGACCTCGAAGGCATTTTCCGCCTCATCCAGTCCATTCCCTCCAAGAAGGCTGAACCTGTCAAACAATGGCTCGCCAATGTAGGTGCCCAACGCATTGACCAGATGATTGACCCCGAACTGACCTTCCAGATGGCTGTAGAAGATTATCGCCGCCAAGGCTATAGCAACCGCTGGATCAACGAGCGAATGCGCTCCATCGAAATGCGCAAGGAGCTGACTGACGAGTGGCACCGCTCCGGCATCCACGAACCGAAGGACTTCGCCATCCTGACCAACGTACTTACCAAGGCATGGAGCGGCATGACCACCGGCGAGTACAAACGCTACAAGGGTCTGACGAAAGAGAACCTGCGCGACAACATGACCAACGTGGAATTGGCCTTGAACACCCTCGCCGAGGTTACCACCACAGAATTATCGCGCCAACGTAATCCAAAAGGTATGGCGCAAACCAGCAAGACTGCACAAGAAGGAGGCGAAGTGGCACGCAATGCTCGCGCCGACATTGAAAGCCGCCTCGGCCGTTCCGTGGTATCGCCCGAGCGAGCTTCAGACCATATCAAGCCGATAGAGCAGCAGGATGCCGAAGCCTTGCCGTTACCAGATGATGTGCAAAACTAAGAGCCCGCGCTGGGATGACATGGCTGCTGCAGCACTGCCCAGCCCCGTAGGGGCGGCAGCCTATAAGCAGGCGACGTGAGTCCCTGCGATTAAGACCTAAGACAGCTGGCGGACGCAGCCATAGATCCCCGCCACCGCACAAGCCCACGCTGGGATGACATGGCTGCTGCAGAGATCCCCGCCACCGCACAAACCCGCGCTGGGATGACATGGCTGCTGCAGCACGACTAAACAACTAAAAAACTAAACAACCAAAAAACTAAAAAACAAGACCAAATTTGTGGAATTTAAACAAAAAAACTATTTTTGCCCTTGATTTTGTGTAGTTATTTGAAATTGGCTGCCGCAGCCCAACTAAACAACTAAACAACTAAACAACTGAACAAATAAACAACATAAAACATAACACCCATGAACATCTCTACATTAAAAAACAAAACCAAAAGAGCAGTCCTCCTGCTGCTCCTTGCCATCCTCTCCGTCTCCACGCTGTGGGGACAAGAAACCACCACCGTGACGATTGGCGAAAATAACAGTTCTTTTGATTCAAATCTACCTTTCAGATTTGGCATTGACTATTCTCTGACGCAGCAAATATACACGTCCGATGAAATCGGAATGCCAGGCTTCATTACCGCCATCTCATTCTACTGTAAAACTATTTATGATTTCCATGTAGGTAATTATTTCAATGAAAGAGTGGAGATCTATCTTAAGCACACGAACCAAGATGGATTTGAAAGCGAATCTGATATGGTGCCAGTCAGTTCCAGCGATTTAGTGTATGATGGATATTTTGAAATCGGTTATTATAACATGCCTATGGAGGGATGGGAGGGTTGGGTAACCCTCACTTTGGACACACCCTTCCCATATGACGGCACCAGAAATCTTTTAGTTTGTTGCTATGATCCAAACAATTTTTATCGAGGTGAAAATATTGTGTCTTTAACTTCAAATAATAATAGTTATACACAACAATACACGTATAGTTCTATTTCCTTCTTTGACAACGTTTATTTTAGTTTAGATTCCCCCGATAATACAGACCTGGATCTCAATACATATAGGAGCACTATTCAATTCAACATACAACCCAACAACACTCCCCAACCCCTCAACCTCACCGCAAGTGACGTTACTGACATATCAGCCCGTCTCACCTGGGAGGCTCCCATAACAAATGAACCCGTGACGGGCTATAGCTATCAGTACAAAGAATCTTCTGATAACTGGATATACATAGAAGACGAATACATTACCAGCGACACTTTTGTCTCTCTTAACGTTATGTACGACAAGTATTATCAATTCCGCGTGAGGACTCTTTATGAAAACACAGCAAGCGATTATGTTTACACAAATTTCCACACCTATGCTATATATTTGCCTAATCTCACAGTGAGTAACGTTACTGATTGTCAAGCCACACTCACCTGGAATGCCCCAGAAACAGCCTTTACGCTCACGGGCTATGCCTACACGTACACTCAAGCCAACTCCGGCGTCTGGAATGGAGGAAACACCACCAATACCACTGTCACCCTAACCGGGTTGGAGGGCGGCACAAGATACCTTTTCTACGCTAAGGCACTTTTCAGCGACCACGATAGTCCCTATTATCAAAGTGCCATCGGTTTCACCACGCTTGCCATTACGCTGCCCAACCTTGCCGTGAGTGAAATAACCGACCAGTCGGCCACGCTCACTTGGGAGGTTCCCGAAACGCCCTACACCATCACGGGCTATACCTACCAATACAAGAAGACTACCGACGCCGGATGGTCAGCCGAAATCACTACCACTGACACTTTCGCTGCTCTTAGCGGGCTGTCGGGTGGCACAGAATACCAATTCCGCGCGAAAGTGCTTTTCAGCGACCACGAAGGCACCTATACCGACATCGGTTTCACCACCCTTGCCATTACGCTGCCCAACCTTGCCGTGAGTGAAATAACCGACCAGTCGGCCACGCTCACTTGGGAGGTTCCCGAAACGCCCTACACCATCACGGGCTATGCCTACCAATATAAGGAAACCACCGATGCCGACTGGTCAATTGAAACCATCAATTCCAACACTTCTGTCACCCTTTCCGGGCTGTCGAACCTCACTGAATACCAATTCCGCGCAAAGGTGCTTTTCAGCGACCACGAAGGTGTTTATACCGACATTGGCTTCACCACTACCATATCGCTACCCTATGAATGCGGCTTCGAGAACGGCATGGACGGCTGGCGTATGGTGGATGTCAATACAGGAAGTGGAATCACCACAGATTACCATTACAATGGCGAAAGAAGCTTTCGATTCCAGGATTTTATAACTGGGGAGCACGACCCGCAATACCTGATTTCTCCTCCAATCCCCAATGCCGATGGCTTGATTGTATCTTTTTATCACTTCACCGCGAGTTCTATTCGACCATCATTTCAAATAGGTTACTCCACCACAAGCAACGACCCCGCCTCTTTCACTTGGATTGAGACGATTACTACCAGCTATCAACAGTGGAACAACTATGAACACATTTTCCCTGAAGGAACCAAGTACGTTGCCATCAGTTATGATTATGTCGATTATTATACTAATTACAGGATTTATCTGGACGATTTCAGTTTCACGGAGTATTCTCCCTACCCTAAGCCCACTAGCCTTACTGTGAGCAACTTGACCGATCAAAGCGCCACGTTGATGTGGACCGCTCCCAACACCGACCAAACCGTCACGGGCTATGCTTACCAATACAAACGGGCTGCCGATGCGGCCTGGTCGGCAGAAACCACGGTAAACGCCACTTCCGTCACCCTAAATGGTCTCTCGATTAACACCACCTACGACTTCCGTGTGAAAGCACTATATGAAGGAGGAAATGCCAGCAATTATACTACGGTATTCAAATTCCTTACCGAAAACGTTATGGAAAGCCTACCCCACTACCAAGGCTTCGAGGACGGCATGGGAGGCTGGCGCATTGTTGATGGTCATCCAAATACAGGAATTCCGGGAATTACTGTAAATAGGTATACAGTGGATTGCATACACACTGGCGACAGGGGATTTAGGTTTCATTATGGTTCCGAAACTCCTCCCCAATACCTGATTTCGCCTCAATTTGACGGCAGTTCAGCCATATTAGCCTCTTTCTATTACATTAATTATTCCTATACCGAGAATGGACATATCAATAGTTATACTGCAGGTTTCCAAGTAGGGTATTCCACCACGAACAAAAACCTTGACGCTTTCACTTGGGGCGACACGATAACAAGCAGCCATCAGTGGCAGCAGTACTCGGAAGTTTTTCCTATCGGCACCAAGTATGTCGCCGTTAAATGGATAGATGGATATTATCTGTTTCTGGATGATTTCAGCCTAGAAAATCCCTGCGATGAAATCACTGTTGATCCATCTTATTCGCTTACCGAGAACTTCGAAAGCGATGTGTTTCCTCCTCTTTGTTGGGATAACCCGTCCATTTTTGAAGAAAATATCACCAAACAATGGATGAGGAGTACTTCCTGTTCCCATTCTGGCAATGCAAGTGCTTATTGCTCCTATTCTGGCCATAATTATTATCTAAAGATGCCCAGCTTTTATCTTGCCGAAAACGCCGATAAAGCCCGGCTCACCTTCTGGTCCATGCACAGACCCTCCGCTTCCAACAACTATGGAAATTGTTCTGTGGTGCTGATTGACGGCAACAATGAAACCGAGCTTTGGACTTCCGATGTCACATCAATACAAGAAGATGTCTGGTATGAAACCAATATCGACCTCGCTGCCTACACAGGTCAAAACATAAGCCTTGCTTTCAAGTACGAGGGTAATATTTCTTCTTATTGGTACGTCGATGATGTGGAGGTCAGCGTCCCTTGGTTGGGCAACGGCACAGAGCAAAACCCCTATCTCATCACCACCACCGAGCAACTTGAAAGGCTGGCTGAGTGGGTCAATAACGGCAATGATTTTAACGGCAAGTACTTCCGTCTCGCCAACGACCTCAACTACAACAACACAGCGAACAACCACACGCCCATCGGTAACGGGTCGTACCGTTTCCTCGGCACCTTCGACGGCGACGGCCACACCATCAGCGGCATCCGCATCAGCGGCAGCGACAGCTATTTGGGCGTCTTCGGAGGCTGCAACGGCGGCATGGTGAAGAACCTCACCCTCACCGATGCCCAAATCTCCGGCGATTCGAGAGTGGGCGGCATCGTGGGCGACAACTACTTGGGCACCGTGGAGAACTGCCATGTCACCAACTCCACCCTCAGCGGCAGCGGCCAATACATTGGCGGCGCCGTGGGCTGGAACGACCGCGGCACCCTGTCGGGCAACACCGTCTTTTTCGCCACGGTTTCCGCAGGCGGAGGCGCCATCCTCGGCACGAACCAAAACGGCACCCTCAATTACAACTTCTATTTCAATTGCACTGTAGACGGAGTGGCTGACGCCACCAATGTGGGCACAGACAGCGGCGACATCACCACACACTATGGCGCCGCACACGGCATCTGGAAGGAAGACTTCCAAAGCTACAATTACAACCAAAATATCGTACCTATTGGTTGGGACAACAGTGCTTCAACCTCCAGCACCCTCTCCAGCGAGCCCGAATACCTCTGGGGTGTCTATTACGATCAAGGAAACGAGATGCTTCGTATGCTTAACCACTATGTGCAAACAGGCACGGCAATCATCAACACGCCCATGATTGTTTTGCCTTCGGAAGAAACAATAGAATTGTTATTCTACTATTCCCATAGGGCTTCATGCGGTCCATTCACAGTAAAAATATCCGTGGACGGCGGAGCCACGTTCGTCAATTTGGCATCATACGATATCACCTCATCCTATAAATGGCAAACACCAGGTGAGTTCACCAAAACCCGTATCCTTTTGACGGAATACGCTGGTCAAACAGTGATGCTACAGTTCTACGCCGAGGCCGACAATGGCGACGGTGCCATCTTTGTGGACAATATCGAAATCCGTCCTGCTCCCACCTGCACTTTCCCCATCAACCTTGGCACCAACAACATCACCGCTTTTTCAGCGCAGCTGAGCTGGACGGCCAATAGCGGCGAAAACGAATGGACGGTCTATTACAAGAAAGCCACTGATAATGACTTCACCGAGGTGACCGGCGTGACCGACAACACTTACACGTTGGAAGGCCTGAGTCCCGACAAGGACTACGAATGCTATGTGGTGGCCAACTGCACCGCTGACGATGCAAGCGAGCCTTCGAATATGCACTATTTCCATACCGAATGTGATGTCATTTCCTCCTTCCCGTGGATAGAAGACTTCGAAAGCTATGACAACAGCGCGATACCAAATTGTTGGGACAACAGCGCTTCCACTGCACAGGGTTACTCTTCTGCATACATCTGGGACATCCATGTCTTCGGCGGAAACAAGATGATTGTCATGGATAACCACATGAGTTCTGGCACGGCACTTATCAATACACCTGTAATTGTGTTGCCGTCCGATGAAGCCTTCGATCTCTATTTCAACTATTCTCACAGGGCATCTTGCGACCCAATGAAGGTAAAGATTTCGGTGGATGGCGGAGCGACGTTTGTCGAGTTGGCATCTTTTGGCAATCTTACCTCAACCATTAGCGCAGACGACCCGGGAGAGTTTATAAGAGTCTTAATTCCTTTGGCAGAGTATGCCGGCCAATCCGTAATCATTCAGTTCTACGCTGAACCCCGCTATGAAATCTACTATGGCGAAGGTGCCATCTTCGTCGATGACGTCGAAGTAAGTGCCTCTTCCGAATGCCGTATTCCCACCAGCTTGTTTGCCTACAACATCACCAACAACACAGCCGAGTTGAATTGGGAAGCCAACAACGGTGAAACAGAATGGACAGTCTGTTACAAGAAGGCCACCGACAGCAACTACACCACTTTGACTGGCGTGACCGACAATCCTTACACCCTGGAAGGTCTGACGGGCATTACCGACTATGACTGCTACGTGGTGGCCCACTGCTCCGCCAACAGCACAAGCGAGCCCTCAAAAACACTCAGATTCAGCACCGCCGACCCCTTCACCGTTACGGCTGAATCACCCTTCATAGAAGACTTCGAAAGCTACACAGGAGCCTATGACAATTATCAATTGCCTCATGTGTTGCCCCCGTATTGGGATGCCGCCAACCTTCAAAACACCAATCAACCCAATTATACGACATACTTACCGCACATTTTGGCAGCTCATTCCGGAAGCAACTATTACAATTTTGATAATAGTCAAGTGCTGTACTTCAGCGTTCATAGTGATAATTGCGACATATTTGCCGCGCTTCCCAGATTCACCAACCCCTTGAACCAACTGCAAATCTCTTTCAGATATGGTATACAGACTTTAGGGGAAACGCTCACCTTGGGTTACATCACCGATGAAGACGAAAACTATAACACCTTCACCGCCATTCAAGGTTTTACTGTCACTGGATACTTCGATGTTGAATCGATGCATCAAGCTGCCCCCATTGATTTAATTGAGTTACCCGCCAATGCCGCACGCCTAGTCTTCCACACGAACTTCAGCAGTGTTACTCACTGCCACATTGATGACGTTGTGGTTTCGCTGACCCCCTGCTCTGCTCCCACCGCCTTAGGCGCCGACAACATCACCGCCTCCTCTGCCACACTGTACTGGACGGCCAACGGCGGCGAATCAGAATGGACGGTCTATTACAAGAAAGCCTCTGATAATGACTTCACCGAGGTGACCGACGTGACCGACAACCCATACACGCTGGAAGGCCTGAGACCCGGCACTGACTATGAATACTATGTGGTGGCCCACTGCTCCGCTGACGCGGCAAGCAACCCTTCCAGGACGTTCAGCTTCACCACCACCTGCGATGTCTCCTTCCCGTGGAGCGAGGACTTCGAAAAATATGACATCGGCTCAACACCTAATTGTTGGGACAACAGTGCTTCAACCTCCCCAACGCTTGGATACGATCCCCAATACATCTGGGGCGTTTACCGCTATCAAGGGAACAAGATGCTCTACATGAATAACTATGAGGCGGAATCCGGTTCGGCACTCATCAACACGCCCACAATCACACTGCCATCGGATGGAATAACCTGTCTCAGATTCGATTATTCCCACGATGCATCGTGCGGCCCGCTCACAGTGAAAATCTCAGAAGATGGTGGAACCACGTTTGTTGATCTGAAATCGTTTACCAACGACGACGCATCCTACTCTTTCTACCACCCTGAAGGGTTTGTTGGAGTCTCCATCCCATTGACAGCGTATGCCGGCAAGTCGGTAATCGTTCAGTTCTATGCCAACGCCAACTATGACGACGGCGCCATCTTTGTGGACAACGTTGAAATCGGCAACCTCTCGGTGAACGGCAACGAATACACCATCAATGATGCCGCAGGCTGGAACCTGTTCTGTGACGCCTTGCAGGACAACGACACCTACAACCGCTTCTACGGAAAGACCGTGAAACTCGGCGCGGACATCACCGTCACGCGCATGGCCGGCAGCAGCGGCCACGACTTCAAGGGCACCTTCGACGGACAAGGCCACACGCTGACCCTCGCCTACGGCACCGCCGGGAACCCCCTCTCTGAGGAGTATGCCGCACCCTTCCGCTACGTGGAGAACGGTGCCCACATCCACAGCCTCAACGTGGAAGGCCACATCTACACCTCCAACAAATATGCCGGCGGCATCGTCGGCTGCCAGTGGGGCACCGTCAGCGTCAGCAACTGCCGCAGCGGCGTCATCATCCACAGCAGCAAGAGCGGCGACGGCACCCACAGCGGCATCGTGGCCAACCAGCGCGGCGGCGCACTCACCGTGAGCGGCTGCGTCTTCGACGGACGGATGCTCACCACCAACGGCACCACCCAGTGCAGCGGCCTGGTAGGCTACCACAACAACGGCACCTGCACCATCAGCGACTGCCTCTATACCCCTGCTGACGTCACCCTGGCCGAGGGCGAGACCTACATCACCGACGGAGCCACCTTCTGCCGCAACTACAGCGGCACGCCCGCCAACTGCTATTACACCGAGGCGCTCGGTGAGGCGCAAGGCCAGCTGGCATACAGCATCACCAGCGAGGATGTCGTCCCTGCTTTCGCAGGAGAAGCCACCGAATATGACGTGAGCGGCCTCACTACCTGCGGCACGGGACTTCAGTATGGCAATATACTTTATGCAGGCCACGAAGAGGAAGTGAGCCTCACCCTCATGACCACAGCAGGCTTCTCCGTCGGCGCGGCCACCTACACCCCCGAAGGCGGCACGGCAGCGGAACTCACCCCCGTCAACGGGGTGTATTCCTTCACCATGCCTGATGCCAATGTCATCATTGACGCGACCGAATACCTCATCCTGAACGCCACCGAATGGGATCATTTCTGTGACGCCTTGGAGGACAACGACACCTGGAACCGCTTCATCGGAAAGACCGTGAAACTCGGTGCCGACATCAGCGTCACGCGCATGGCGGGCAGCAGCACCCACGACTTCATGGGCACCTTCGACGGTCAGGGCCACACGCTTACCCTCGCCTTCGGCACCGCCGAGAGCCCCATTACTGAGGAATACGCCGCGCCCTTCCGTAACGTCGAGAACGGCTGCGTGATTGAGAACCTGCATGTCGACGGCACTATCACGACCGCCAACAAGTACGCCGCAGGCATCGTCGCCCAACAGTTTGGCGCCGTCACCATCCGCAACTGCCGCTCGAGCGTCACCATCCAGAGCAGCGTTGAGGGCGACGGCACCCACGGTGGACTTGTCGGCGTCAAGGGCAACAGCAACTACGCCAATCTCACCATCGAGGGCTGCACGTTCGACGGCAAGATAGTCAGCACTGGCGCTACGGCCACCACCGACTGCGGTGGTTTTGTGGGCTGGCGCAGCAACAGCGGCTCGCTCACCATCACCAACAGCCTCTATGCCCCGACAGCCGACAACAACGCCGTCTCCAGCGGAGCCACCTTCGCCCGCAACTGGACGATGCCCGACGATGCCAACTGCTACTACACCGAGACGATGGGCGCCGCGCAAGGCCAGCTCGTACTCTCCAGCCCGGCAGCGTCGCCCGTAGGCGAAGCCATCGCCACTTACGACGTGAGCGGCCTCACTTTCTACAGCAACGGCGTCCTGTTCGGCGAGGTGTTCTATTATAATCCCGCCAATACCTTCACGCACGTCATCGCCGGCTACGGCGAAGGCACTGACGGGTGGAACTTGATTGCCTCGCCTTTGCTCGGCGAAACCAGTCCGGAAGCGGTGGCTGGCATGACGGACAACGCTTTCGACCTCTACCGGTTCAATCCCACCGCCGACTTGGAATGGGAAAACTGGAAGAAGGAGGGCGAACACTACCACTTCGGCCTTGAAAACGGCAGAGGCTATCTCTATGCCAGCCAAGAGGGGACGACACTCACCTTCTTCGGCGAATTCAACACGGACGCCGAGAAGACCCTGAGCGACCTTCCACAAGGATACAACCTCGTTGGCAATCCGTTCATCGTCAACGCCTACGTCAACAAGCCCTATTATACGCTGGACGAGAGCGGCTCCGTCGTAGTGGCCACGCAGGTTCCCACCACGACGGCCATCAGGCCTTGCAACGGCATCATCGTGGAAGTCACCGAGGCCTCGCCGACGGTCGTTTTCAGCACCTCGGTCCCCGAAGCCGCCAACAACAACGGCGGGTTGCAAATCGCCCTTGAGCAGACCAGCACCCGAGGCAATGCGCTATTGGACAACGCCATCGTGAGCTTCAATGAAGGCGAACAGCTCGGCAAGTTCTACTTCGGCGAGCAGAACGCCAACATCTACCTCCCGCAGAACGGCAAGGACTTCTCCATCGCCTTCAGCGAAAAGCAAGGCGAGATGCCCGTCAATTTCAAAGCGAAGGAAAGCGGCTCTTACACCATTTCGGTGAATCCCGAGGGCGTGGAGCTGGCTTATTTGCACCTGATTGACAACCTCACGGGTGCGGATGTCGACTTACTTCACCCCAACGCCGTCATTGCGGGCGAAGACCCGCAATCTCCTACGCCTATGTACACCTTCCAAGCCAAAACGACGGACTACGAAAGCCGTTTCAGGTTGGTGTTTGTTGCCAAGGACGGCCCTTCGACAGGCTCAGGGACCTTTGCCTTCATCAGCGACGGCAACATCATCATCACCGCCGACGGAGCATTACAGGTGATTGACATGATGGGACGGGTTATCGTTTCTCGTAGCGAAAACACACGGTATGTCTCTACGGCGGGAATGACACCTGGTGTGTATGTCCTGCGCCTCATCAACGGCAATGAGGTGAAGGTGCAGAAGATTGTGGTGGAATAAACCTGATTTTCTTTGACAAACCGAAATAATCCCAGAGTGAGGTGACATTTTCTTGCCACCTCACTTTTTTTTCCTATTTTTGGGGTCAAATTAACTACGTTGAATCTAACGATTTCTTGAATCATGAAAATCAAGTTCATCGGTGCGGCCCAGGAAGTGACGGGCAGCAAGCACCTCATCACCACCGACCACGGCAAGAAAATCCTCTTGGACTGCGGCATGTTCCAGGGCAAGGGCCTCGAAACCGATGCGGCCAACCGCAACATCATGGTCAAGCCAGAGGAAATCGATGCCATCATCCTCACCCACTCCCATATCGACCATTGCGGACTGATACCTTATTTCTATAAATTAGGTTTTCGTGGGCAGGTGATCTGCACCAAAGCCACGGAAGACCTCTGCAGCATCATGCTCCCCGACAGCGGTTTCATCCAAGAGAACGATATGGTTTGGTTCAACAAGAAGCGCCGCCAACAGGGATTGCCCGCGTTGCAACCCATTTATACTGAGAAAGATGCGCGTGCTTCGTTAGAGTTGTTCATCGGCGTGGCCTACAACCGCTATTTCACTATCGACAACAATATCAAGGTGAAGTTCAACAACACCGGCCACCTTTTGGGTAGCGGCTGCGCCATCCTCGAAATCGACGAGGGCGGCAAGATGACCCGCATTGCCTACACAGGCGACATTGGGCGCGAGTACAACTACCTGCTGCGCTCGCCCGAGCCGTTCCCGCACTGTGACTACCTCATCACCGAGGCCACCTACGGCAACCGCCTCCACAGCGACCGAACCAACGCCGAGCAGCAACTGTTGGAAATCATCTACCATACCTGCGTGGAAAAACGCGGCAAGCTCATCATCCCCTCGTTCGCGGTCAGCCGCACGCAAGAAATTGTGTATCTGCTGAATAACTTCTACAACGAGGGCAAGCTACCCGAGAAGATTCCCGTATTTGTGGACAGTCCCCTGGCCGTCAACGCGACGGAGATTTTCCGCATGCACGTCGATTTGTTCAACGACGACGTGAAAGATGTCATCGAATACGACCCCGACCCCTTCGGCTTCAACAGTCTGACCTTCGTGCGCGACATCAACCAATCCAAGGCCTTGAACGCCCGCAAGGAACCGTGCATCATCATCTCCGCCTCGGGCATGATGGAGGCCGGTCGCGTGAAACATCATATCGCCAACAGCATCGAAAACCCGAAAAACTCGATTCTCGCTATCGGCTACTGCGCACCTACCACCTTGGGCGCCAAGCTCTTGTCCAATCCGAGGCCCGAAACGGTGTCCATCTTCGGCATGGAGCACGCTGTCAAGGCTGACATCTACGAAATCGACGCCTTCAGCGGCCACGGCGACTACAAGGAAATGATTGATTACTTGAGCTGCCAAGACCCGAGCAAAATCAAAAAGACTTTCCTCGTGCACGGCGACCTTGAGGCGCAGCAATATTACAAGCGCCAACTACGCAAAGTCGGCTGGGACAACATCGTCATCCCCGAACCTGGCGAGGTGTTTGAACTGAAATGAATCGAAAAACGGTCGGATGGAAGTCCGACCGTTTTCATTTATCCTTGACGCTCAAGCTTTTTCCGCTTCGCAAAACTCCACACAATCAGCACAATACCGACAATGACAAACGGCAGACTGAGCCATTGGCCCATGTCGAAGACCATGTTGCGCTCAAAGTCGACTTGTACGTTCTTCAGAAACTCGATGCAAATGCGCGAGCCGAAAATGATGATGAGGAAAGTGCCGAACATCAGGCCGGGCTGCTTGTGGGCGAGATCGCGCTTGTAATACATCCACAGCAGGATACCCAACGCAACAAGGCAGAAGAAGGCTTCGTAAAGTCCGGTCGGATGGCAAGGCAGCCATTGCTCTGGCGGACAGCAAGTTGCCCACGAGGTGCAGGCTGTATAGTTGTCGAAGGTGCCGCAAAACTGCTCCGTGCCACGCAAGAAGACAAAGCCCCATGGCAAGGAAGTCGGCGTGCCGTAAATCTCATGGTTCATCACATTGCCCAAGCGAATCAAAGCCCCTACGATGCACACCGCAATGACGATGCGGTCGAGAATCCAGATGTAGGGTTTCTTCACCTTGCGGGCGTAGAACCACAAGCCAATCAAGATGCCGATGGCTCCGCCATGACTGGCCAAGCCGCCTTCCCAAACTTTCAGAATATCAAGCGGATGGGCCAGATATTCCTTCGGCTCATAGAACAGGCAATGGCCGAGGCGTGCGCCTATAATGGTGAATATCAGCATGTAAACGAACAGACGATCCATGTCGTCGTCCGACATTTTTTCCCTGCGATAAATCCGCCTCATGACGAAATAGCCAATGACAAAGCCCAAGGCCCACAGCAAGCCATACCAACGAACTTGCAAAGCCCCTAACTGAAATAGGACGGGATCGACATTCCAAGTGATGTAATTCAGTAGCATGATTCAAAAATTTGGGCAAAAGTAGAAAAAAATCGCGTCATGATGTAACTTTTTTGCCGTATCTTCGTATTACCTTTGTAAAAGATGGACAGGAGCCAATACAACCAATGCGTGGAACGCTACGCCGACGGACTTTTCCGCTTCGCGTTCTCCAACCTCCGCAACCGCGAGCAGGCCGAGGACGTGGTGCAGGAGAGTTTTGCCCGCGTTTGGGAAAAGGTCAAAACCGTGGACTTCGCCAAGGCGAAATCCTACCTCTTCACCACCGCCCACCACGCCATGATTGACGAAGTCCGTCAGCGACAACACTTTACGAGCATGGAAGACTTTTCGCCCACCACCGAGAAAACCGCCACAAGCCCATACCCCGATGTCAACGACATCCTGCACAAGGCTTTGGCCACTTTGCCCGAAGCACAGCGCAGCACCTTGCTTTTGCGCGACTACGAGGGCTACAGCTACCAAGAAATCGGCGACATCACGGGGATGAGCGAATCGCAAGTCAAAATCAGCATCTTCCGCGCCCGCACCGCACTGAAAAACTACCTGAAACGCATCGACAACCTAATCGACATCGAGCCATGAACATCAACAACGACAACTACGAAGCCTATCTCCTTGATTATATGGATGGCAACCTCAGTCCCGACGCGATACGCCAACTGAAGGCCTTCGTCGTGGCCCAAGGCTTGAATTGGGACGAGCTCACCGAGGAGTTGCCCCGATTGGAAGCTCCAGCCGTGACATTTGGAGGCAAGGAAAGCCTGAAGAAACAGCGGGCTGTCGTACCGCTCTATGTCAAGGTCGCCTCGGCTGCCGCTGCCGCCGGACTGTTGCTCACCCTCACGCTGTGGCCAGAAAAACAATTGCCCAAGGTGGAGCCGATAGCCCATCTGAAGCCCATTGAAGCCAACCAGATTGAAACGTCGTCCGAACTGACGATTTTGCCCGTAAGCCCTATCCGTTTCATGGAACCACGTGTCATCACCAAAACCAAAGAAAAGCCCATCATTCAAGAAAAGGTTGAAACACCGCTTTTGGCCGAATTACCCACGAAAAACGCCACCACCATCCCGACCGATTTGCCTTTAGTCACTTTCAACAAACCCGATTTCGACCTTCTGGCATATCAGATGAACACCGACCTCGCCTTTGCCCTAATGGAAGAAACAGGTATTGACTATTTCGAAGATAGAGAGCAAGACCTTTCTTTGATTGGGAAAGCCATCTTTTGGATGACAAGAGGCCAACATACCAGCTTTGGCAGCTTGATTGGCTCTGGGTTACACAAGGCCAAGCAAAACCTCAGTGATGCTGCCACCGACTTCGCTTTAGCTACCTATCAACATGCCGACGAGCGGTTTGAAGAAACCAAGGAACGATGGGAAGAAAAGCATGGAGAATAAAAAAAATGCCGCTCGAAAGCGGCATTTTTCGTCTTGTCCCGTCAACCTTAAAAGTTGATGCTAAATCCGAAATTGACTGGATGCACCTTGACATCGGTCATCACAAAGAGCGGCAAAAGTGAATAGTTGAAGAAGAAACCCATGTCGTAGCCGCCCACACGCAATGAAGCATCCATCTTGAAGAGGTTCATATTGGCATTATAGTAATGCTTGTGCTGCGAACCGTCGTCGAACTTTACCCGATTCCATTGCGCAATTCGCAAGCCACCAGTAAAGCCAACGTCAACATACATGCGACGGATCGGACGGATTTCCACCATCATCGGCACTTGCAAAAACAAAGCGCCGTATTTGCTGTTTTTCACAGCTTTCTCTTCTTCGATGGGGATCAGCGTATACACCATATTTTCAGGGTCATATCCAATCTGGACATCGTTGTCCCAGCTGAAGTTGTTCCAGCCAAGACCGATACCGGTAAACGCACCTGCCGTGTGTCTCCGATTGAAGGCAATACCCACATCGGCGATGTTGAACCCAAAATACCAACTACGCAATGGCCTGAGATCCATACCCTGCACGCCGTTGTTCACGTTTGCAGCATCCACTGACGTGTTGATAAGCATGTTCAAACCCGCCTCGAAACCGTTCCAACTGGCATCGAAAAGCAAGCTTTTTTTCTCAGATTGCCGTCTTTCACGATAATAGGAATAGGCGGTTCCAGGATGGCTTCCTTTGGTTTTTACCTTGCCCAATCCAGTAGCAACAACGTGTGATTCAGAACAATCCAAGCCCTGCACATAGACATCACCTGTGCCACTCAGGTCGGCGTACATCACCAAACACTTGCCACGCAACGTAACACCGCCTGTGCCTTCCAAAAGTAAGGAGATGGTGTCGTAATACACCTCCATATTGACATTACCCGTCCCCGTAACTTCAATGGAAAGATTCTTGCCATTCATTTGCCCCATCGAAATGACATCTCCCGTGCAGGTAACTTTCAAATCATTCAACTCGGGAAGCGTCACAGAATAGCTATCATTGCCTGAGATAGTCAACGTATTGCTATCGATTTGATAAGAAGGAACCAGCTTGCTTTTGTCGAACTTCACAAAGAATTGTGTACCCTGTTTGACGTGAACATCACCAGTGCCATCCACAACAATAGCGTTGACTGTCTGAGCATTAGGCTGTTCCATACGCAACGAATCTTGTGCTTTCATATTTCCGAAAGCAAAAAGCGTCAAGGCTGCTACAATAATCCAATTTGTTTTCATTTCATTTCAGTTTTAATTATTTCTCATTTTACTTTGTTCTTCGCGGAAAACATCAGTAATACGGAGAAGCGGGAAAAAAGTTACAGGCAACGGACAAAAAATTCTAATTTTTCGTGTTTTTCGGTAGGAACAAAGGTAATCCTTTTGCTTTGCCCCGGCTCCAAATCAAAGAAATTGTCGGAGGAAACACCTTGACTCCCAGGACAATACACTTGAACATCCTTAGCGAAGGCATCCGTTGTGACTTCGATACAAACCTTGCCATCCGCTTCCGAAATGTTCAAAGTCGGATGAGATTGGGGAAGTTTCAAGTCCTTGGGATAGGCCAAATAACAATATCTTTCAGCCAAAAGCGATTCATTTTCAGCAAGTTCAAGTTTTACATATACACACGTTTTGTCAGCCTTCGCCAAACATTCCGCCAAACCTTCAATCTGCAGTTTTTCATTGCCATTGGCAGCAACTTTCACTTCCAATGTCTTTTCAAAAAACACATTTCCCTCAAAATCAGCGACTTTTACCTTCAAATTGCCTTTCAAATCGCGCAGCAAGTCAGAAGTGACAAAAACGCCGTAATCTTTTGGGTCTAAGGAAAGCAACACAGGCGCGTACAAGATTTTCAGCTTGTATTGCAGGGCTTTCCAGTTGCCATAATAATCCATAGACGACCACGAAGTCACGGGCCAAGCATCATTCAATTGCCAATAGAGCGTGCCCATGTTGTAAGGTTTCGCCGTGCGGTGCGCCTCAATGGCAATCTCCATGCCGTAAGCTTGCGAGAGTTGGCTCAGATAGACATACCGTTCAAAATCAGCGGAATATGGGCAATACTTTTGGATAAAGTCATCAATCTGTCGCGTGCCACGGGCGTGTTTTTGGTGCGCTGCAATCACCTCGGCATCCGTACTCAACTCCTCCCCTTGCGCGATTTTCAGCAAGGCCGAATAATCGGGATAGCTTTGGTAGCCATACTCGCTGTTGAAGCGGCCCACCTTCTCGCGGTAAATCTCGTAAGGAAACTCGCCCCACCAAACGCCCCAATAATGCACGTCGCCTTCGGTCAAACTCTCAGGACGACCCCAACCTTTCGAGGGGGAACTCGGCCAATAAGGACGCGTGCCATCAAAATCTGCAACGGATTGAGGCAGAATGTTTTCAAACAATCTGTCATAGCCCGCTTTGATGGCTTTGTCGTCTTCCTCACTCCAGCCCAGCGACTGTTGCCAGCCCCAGTTGTAGTAGCCTTCGGAGATCTCGTTGCCGCCGCACCACAAGGCCAACGAAGGATGCGAAGCCAAGCGTTTCACCTGCTCCTCCGCCTCGATTCGGGCGTTTTCGAGGAAAGCCTCGTCGTAAGGATACATCGAGCCGGCATACATGAAATCCTCCCAGACCAAGATGCCCAACGAGTCGCAAATGTCGAAGAAGTCGTCGGAGGGATAAATGCCGCCGCCCCACACGCGAAGCATGTTGAAGTGCGTTTCTTTGGCAGATTGCAACAGTTTCAAGGTATTGTCGGGGTTAATCCAAGTCTCTATCATTTCCTCGGGGACATAGTTAGCACCTTTGGCATAGAACAGCACGCCATTCACCTTGAAATAAAAAGCACGCCCTATGCTATCAGGCTCATCGACCATCTCGAAAGTGCGGATGCCCGATTTAAATGACTTGGTGTCTAAAACCCTATTACCCTTTTTTAAGCGCACCTTGAAATCATACAGCGGTTGTTCACCCATTTCGTTGGGCCACCACAATTCTGGATTTTCAATTACAAAGTTCAGGTTTTCATTTTGGCTACCTCCTTTAAGGTGTATGGTTTTCTGGCTGTTTTTCTCACCATTGACATAGATTTCCGCCACATAATTTCCTTCAGCCTTGCTTTCCACATCAAGGCACAAACGCATCGTAGCCTTCTCGTTATCAATGTTTTCTGTGACAATATATGCGTTTTGCAATTTCGCATCCGACCAACCGATCAATTCCACCCGTTTCCAAATGCCCACATTCTTGTATTTCGGTGCCCAGTCCCAGCCGTGCTGGTAAGGTGCCTTTCGCGAGACTGCGTATTTTTCAGGCAATTGAGGCTGATGTTGCTCATACAAAGCCAATTGGGTGCTGTCATAACGAAGGAAATGCACTTCCAAGAGATTATCCTTCTCTTTCAGCAAGTCTTTCACCTCACGCTTCCAAGTGCGGAACTGGTTGTCGGCAAAAAACAGCTTTTCGCCATTCAAACTGACTTCAGCGTAAGTGTCAAGACCTTCAAAAGCAAGCTCAACATTCTCTTTTCCAAGAAGTTCCTTGTCTGCATCGAAGCACAAAGTGTAATCCCAAGGATGGTCAGAAATCCATAGCAATTGGTTTTCCACTGTGCCGAGATAAGGATGTGGTATTAAACCGTTTTCATAGAGGCTCTGTTGCACCACCGAGGGCACGTTGACCTGCATGTTAATGGATAAGGTGTCACTCGTGAGCGTCCAGCCTTGGTTGAAGCTTTGCACGATGACGTTTTGCTTTTCAACCTTCTGACAGCCAGCCAAAACTGTCAAGGCAATTAAACAATACAATACTTTTTTCATTGTTCTTCTCTTTTTCACAAAACTTTCAAAACTATCAAAACCGCTTTCTCCATGGAAAGTCGCCAACCGGCTCCTTTCCAGCGGCGAGGCGGTTGCCGAGCCGCACCATATAGAGTTTTGCAAGTTTTGTTGGTTTTGTGATGAATTAAAACGGGTTCAACATCTTTTCCATTTCGTAAATCAAGTCCTTGTTCGACTCGGTCCAGACCATCGTTGCGCCGGTCGCGTCCTTTTGGTCGGGATAGAGTTTCTCGTTGAAGCGCGGCACCCAATGCGCCAACGAAGCGTGGCAATGCACCGCGCCCGTCATGTCAAGAATCTCCTTCACATTGCCTAGGTTGATGCCGCCGCCAGGCATGATACCGATTTTGTCGCCGTAGCGCAACTGCATCTCCGCAATCATCGGCACGCCTTCCAAAGCTGTGGGTTTGCCCCCCGAGGTCAGGATTTTGTCGAAGCCAAGTTCAATCAGTTTTTCGACCGCCTCGAAAGGCTTCACGCAGGCATCAATGGCGCGGTGGAAGGTGAACTTCAATCCCTCACCGGCACCCATCAAGGCCTTAATCGTTTCAATATCAAGTTCTCCCATGTCGTTCAACGCTCCGATGACCACGCCCTCAAAACCGAGTTTTTTACAAAGCATAATGTCGGTTTTCATCATCTCGACCTCTTCCTCGTCGTAGATGTAGTTGCCCGGTCGCGGACGGATGAGCACCCGCATGGGGATAAACGAAATATCGATGGCCTTGGCCAAAGTTCCAAACGACGGCGTAACGCCGCCCACTTCCAAGCACTCGCACAGCTCCACGCACTGGGCGCAGCCGTCCATCGCGTTCTGCAACGACTTGATGCCGTTGGCACAGATTTCCAGTCTTATCATAGTTCCAAAATTTGCGCAAAGATAGTGAAATTGTGGATGCGATTTGTGGGAAAAGTAGTATTTTTGCGGCAAAATAAGAGGAACAACAATGGAAGACTATGTGTTATCAATACCAACTCGCGACCAAAGCTTTATGGAGACATTAGCCTCCAGAATGGGGTGGAAACTGCGCCCTCGTCGCGCATCGATTGAACAATTCATCAATTCCTGCCCGCAAACTCCCGTGATGACAGACGAGGAGATTGCCGCAGAAGTTAATGCAGTGCGTTACGGGAAATGAAAGTCCTTTTCGACACCAACCTGTGGATTTCGTTCATGATAGGCAAACGCCTTTCATCGTTGGTGAATGTGCTTACCTGCCAAGATGTTGAGGTGTTTGTCAGTGAACAGTTGTTGGAGGAAATCCGCACGGTTATTTCTCGTCCGAAATTTGACAAACTCATTTCAAAAGAGACGCGATATTACTTTTTCGAAATGGTGTATGATGTTTGCCAAATAACAGACATCACCATTCAAGCCGACTCACCTATTCGCGACATCAAGGATTTGTATCTTCTGTCAATGGCTGAAAGCGTTCCCGTTGACTTTATTGTAAGCGGAGACAAAGACCTTATTGATCTTCATTCTCATGCCGGCATTCCTATTATAAAGTACACCGATTTCGTGAATATGCTATCTGCCCGAAAAAATCCTATATCGTGATTTACCCCACCAACTTTGAACAGAAAATCGGCTTCAAGGGCATCCGCGAGATGGTTTCGGGACATTGCATCAGCGCGATGGGACTCGAAAAGGCGGAGGAAATGTCGTTTTCCACCGACAAAACCCTCATCGTCAGGAGTTTGGAGCAAATAGAGGAATTCATCCGCTTGATGCAGACGGGCGTGCCTTTCCCCGTGCGCGATTTCCACGACCTGCGCGAGGCCTTCCACCAAATCCAAATCGAAGGGACGTGCCTCAGCGTGGAGGACTTGTTCGCGCTGAAGCCTTCGCTCAATGTATTGGAAGCCATCTTGCGCTTCGGTCGTAGCGAGAGTGCCATCGATTTCCCGCAACTTAAATCACTGATTGAGAACATCTTCATCGACCGACAAATCTTTACCGAGGCCAACCGCCTTGTGGACGACAAGGGTGAAATCCCCGATAATGCCTCGCCCGAGTTGCAGGAAATCCGACAAAGCATCCGTCGCAAACGTGGCGGCATCGAGAAGCGCATCCGACAAATCATGAGCGACGCCAAAACCGCCGGCTGGGTGGACCAAAAATCGGAAATCACCATCCGCGACGGACGGCTCGTCATCCCCGTGAAGGCCGCCGACAAACGCTCGATGCGCGGTTTCATCCACGACGAATCGGCCACAGGGCAGACCGTTTACATCGAACCTGCTGAAATCTTCGATACCTCAAACGAAATCAAAGAGTTGGAATACGCCGAGCGGCGCGAAATCCACCGCATTTTGATGGCTTTCACAAGGCTGTTGAGGCCTTATCTCTCCGAACTGCGCAAGGCTTGGAACATGCTCGGCGAAATCGACTTCATTCGAGCCAAGGCACTGTTGGCCAACGAAATCGATGGCGTAAAGCCCGAAATCCGCGACACGCCCCATATAAATTGGCAGCAAGCCCGCCATCCACTCCTGGAAAGGAAACTGAAAGCCCAAGGTAAACAAGTCGTCCCATTGGATTTGCAACTCAATGAAAACGAACGCATTTTGGTCATCAGCGGGCCAAACGCGGGAGGAAAATCCGTGTGCTTGAAAACGACAGGCTTGCTGCAATACATGCTGCAATGCGGCCTCATGCCACCCATGCGCGTCGACTCGCAATGCGGCTTGTTCAAGAGCCTCTTCATCGACATTGGCGACGAGCAGTCGATTTTGGACGACCTCTCCACCTACAGCTCGCACCTCATCAACATGAAGGCCCTATTGGAGCATGCCGACGGTCAGACTTTGTTCCTCATCGACGAGTTCGGGACGGGCACCGAGCCTCAGTTGGGCGGTGCCATCGCTGAGGCCATCTTACTGGAACTCAACAAGAAACAAGCTTTCGGCATGGTCACAACGCACTACGCCAACCTGAAGCTTTTGGCCGACCACCACGAGGGCATCGTCAACGGCGCCATGCTGTTCGACACCAAGTTTATGCAGCCGATGTACATCATGATGACGGGCAAACCCGGGTCGTCGTTTGCCTTCGAAATCGCCAAGAAAATTGGCTTCCCGCGACAAATCCTCGACGACGCTGCCAACATCACCGGCGACCAGCACCTCAAGTTCGAGAAACAACTGCAACAGCTTGAGGTCGACAAGAAAGCCATCCGCAAGAAGGAACAAGATCTGCGCATCGCAGACCAATTGCTGACCGAAGTGGTGGAAAAATACAAGAACCTCCTCGCCGACCTCGAAAGCAAAAAGAAACAATACCTCCGTGATGCAGCGGCTGAGGCTCAAGAACTTATCTCGAAAGCCAACAGCCAAATCGAGCGTACCATCCGTGAAATCAAAGAGGCCCAGGCGGAGAAAACCAAGACCAAGGAAATCCGCCAAAACCTCGAAAAGACCAAGGAGGAAATCTCCCAAAAAGCAAAGGAGTTGGCCGAAAAAAAGGGAAAGGAGGAAGCTGAAACCGAGCTGAAAGTGGGCGACACGGTCTGCATCGACGACATGCAGGTGGTGGGAGAAATCCTGGCCATCTCAGACACCGACGCCACCATACTCTTCGACACTATTAAGCTACGCACCTCACCCGACAAGCTCCGCAAAGTGAGTCGCGCCCAAGCCCGCAAGACCCAACGCCGTTGGCAAGCCGGCCTCATCGCCGACGAACTCAGCGAAAAGGCCGAGCACTTCGAACTCACCTTGGACGTGCGTGGCAAACGAGCCGAGGAAGCCCTAGACATCGTGGACAAGTACCTTGACGAAGCCAAGCTCCTCAGCATCAAGGAAGTGAGCATCCTCCACGGCAAGGGCAACGGCATCTTGCGCAAGCTCATCCGCGAGAAACTGAGCCATATGCATGAGGTGGAGCGCTTTTGTGATGCTTCATTGGAGACCGGAGGAACGGGAATAACTAGAGTGTATTTCAGATAAAAAAACAGAGACAAACCTGCCTCCGTTTTTTCATTTCATTGATGCTTGCTTATTTCTTTTTAATTAGAGAGATAAGCCACAAAAGCACAACGGCGCCCACGGTACCAACCAAAAGCTGGCCCCAGAAAGAACCGCTGGCAGGAAGACCGATGATGCTAAACAGCCAGCTGCCCAAAAAGCCGCCAACAACACCAACAATAATGGCCCAGATTAAACCGAGACCATAGTTCATGATTTTACCGGCGATGATACCTGCCAGAGCACCAATCAGAATTGCAAATAACATTCCCATAATGATGTAGTTTTAAGTGAATATTGAGATTAACTGTCGTTATTTTTTCTTATTGAGGAGATCTGCAATCTCTTTGTTCTGCTGCTCGATATAATCCAACACTTCATTCCTCCCAAGTTTTTTCTCAGCCGAGGTGATGAAGATGGGCGGCAACACCTCCCAATTCTCCAACAATTTCGCCTTAAAAGCCTCCACGTTCTTGTCCAAATCCTCTTTTGAAACCTTGTCGGCTTTGGTGAAAACGATGCAGAAAGGAACTTGGTTCTCGCCCAACCATTCCATAAAACCCAAATCGCTGTTTTGCGGCTCGATGCGCGAATCGACAAGGACAAAAGTGGTCACTAAATTGCGGCGGCGAGTGATGTAGTTGTTGATCATGATGCGCCACTGCTCGCGGGTCTTCTTCGAATGCCGAGCATAACCATAGCCTGGCAAGTCGACGAGATACCATGCATCATTGACCACGAAATGGTTAATGGCCACCGTTTTGCCTGGCACAGACGAAGTCTTGGCCAATCCTTTGCGCTGCACCAACATGTTGATGAGTGACGACTTGCCCACATTTGAGCGGCCAATGAAAGCATACTCCGGAATATTGTCGTTAGGCAAAAACTCGAAGCGCGTGTTGCTCATCAGGAAATTGGCTTTTTTGATGTCCATGGCGTATTATTTAAGGTGTAAAGGAGTCTCACCCTTCCGATACGAAAAATGACGTTCGGTCTTCTCTGCAAAGATGTCGCTCAAGGTGACCAAAAGTCCCGTCTCCTCCACTTGGCCGAAGCCTGGATTGAGAGCCGTGCCAAAGGTACGGGTGGTGGACGACAGGCTCATGTAGGCATTCACCAAGGGTGGTACCGCAGCACCACGCTCACGCACTTTCTTCACCAAAATTCTATAGTCGTCACGATAGTTGTCACAAGTAAACAATTCCTCCAACATCTGGCGGTCGGCGAGGATAGGTAGGTTCAGTTCAGGACGCGGTGCTACCAAACCATCTTTGTCTGGGAAATGCTTCTGCATGAAATAAAGTATCATGTCGCGCGCGAGGCGATCCAATTGCGGATACATCGTCACCTTGCCGAAATAATACTTTGCCTCGGGGAACCCACCAATCAGCGTTCCCAATCCATCCCACAGATTGTCAAGGGAATACATACCCTTGGAAAGGCACTTTGTAGGCTGGTAGCCAGGCTGAACGAAAGAACGTCCCAGCTCGATGGTATAGGGCAAATAATCCTTCACAAACGACTCGGAATAGAGGAAAAGTTCGCTAGTGGGCGTGTCAGGCTGACCGTTTTCATCCAAAGGCAAGTCTTTGCAAAACAAGAATCTATAGCCGCCCACGATGGCCTTGTCAATGGGATTCCAAACAATCAACTGCTTGAAGCAATGCTCCTCGCGGGTATCGAAATCATCAATGTCGCAATCGAGGCCCGTGCCACCACCCGCATTGCGGAAACTGATTTCGCGCAAACGCCCAATTTCGCGCATCGTGTTGGGTGAATCGTGAGCCGAAAGGATATAGATTTCGTTGCCGACATTGTTCGTCTTGCGGAAAAACTTCTCCATCGTCAACTCTTCCAAGATGGCCTCCACCGGGACCGGGTCTATGATTTTCTGGATGTTCATATCTTGTATTCGGTATTTGGGTCAAACGTCAGGTTGCAGTCATTGCCGAGCTGGTAGGAGAACGTGCGAAGCTTCTCCGCCCATTGCACGTCGGTAAAGCGACGGTCGAAGGTTTGGTAGGGGATCGGCTTGCCAAACGAGATGGTCAACTTCTTGTTGCGCTGGTTGAAGAACTCGTTGACGAGGAAAGCCATCTCAATATTCGCCTTAATTTTCAGCTTCTTGCGCCATCGGGCAAGGTTGTAGAAGAAGTTGGAGTTGCGGCCTTCGATATGCACCGGAACAATGTCGCGTCCGTAATTCCTTGACTTGCTGACGAAGGTTTTCTTCCACTCCAAGTCCTGGATTTTGCCGTCGTCGGTCTTGCGCGAACAGAGTCCGAAAGGGAAATAGCAAATCGTGGCATCGCCTTCAAAAGTCTCGTTGAACAGGCGTAGGTTTTCTTCCTTATTAGCCGTCGCGCTACCTACCTTGTTCACTGGGATGAAGATAGGTTGTAGGTTCTTCACGAACATGAGGAAGTCGTTGACAGGCGTCAGGGTCTCTCCCCTATGATTGCCCACTGCACCGATGAGGGCAATGCCGTCAAGACCGCCAAGCGGATGGTTGGAGGCCACGAGGACGCGTTCGCCACTCATCAGATTATCAACACCTTTCAGTTCCAGCTCAAGGTTGAAGTCATCTATCACCGCATTGACGAAATCCAAGCCTTGCTTGTCGGCATACTTGGTCAGAATCTCGTTGATGTCACCTTCGTGGAGCAGACGCTGAATCTTGCGGAAGAGCCAATTGGGCATCCACTTCATCAGCTTCGGCACCTTGGCCGTGAAAATCTTCCTGAGGTCGATAAGGTTGTTCTGTTCCGTCTCCATATCTGAAAGATTGCTCTACAATGCGTTGCAAAAATAAGAAAAAGAGAAATGCCAAAAGCCTTTTCCTCAAAAAAACCCAAAACGCTTCATTCCTCCCTTGTTCAAGAATGGTTTATTATATTGTTTTTCAAATGATTAACAAGTTATCAACAACCCGTGTTGATAACTTTTTCATACAGAAGAGAAAAAAAGTGGGTGAAAGTGGCTCAAGGTGGGAGAAAATGCACTAATTTAGCAGCCTGAAAAACAGACACGAAAAATGAGTTATCCAGTAGGACATTTCAGTTGCAAATTGGACGCCAAAGGAAGGCTGATGATTCCTAGCGACTTCAAGGAGCAGATGGGCACGCAAGCCGAGGAAGGCTTTGTGTTGCGTCCAGGTTCCAACAAGAAGTGTCTGGAACTTTTCACACGAAAAGATTGGGACGAGGTGCAAGACAAGTTCCGCACATCGCTCAATCCCTTCAACCCGCAACACGAGGCCGTCATCCGAAAGTACAACGCTGGCGCACGTCCCGTCAAACTCGACGCTTCTGGACGTCTCCAAATCCCCAAAGAGCTGATGGACAAGGGATTCCTTACCAAAGATGTCATCATCACCTCTGTGACAACCAAGATGGAAATCTGGGACAAGGCCCTCTATGAAACTGCAGTGGAAAGCCTCGACGACGAACTCTTCTTACAAATACTCAGCGACATCAAATAACAGGAGGGCGAGGCGATGTATCACAATCCGGTCATGTTGGAAGACTGCATCAGGGGATTGAACATCAATCCCGACGGCGTATATGCCGACGTCACCTTTGGTGGCGGCGGACATTCTCGCGCCATTCTTGAACGTCTTACGACCGGGCACCTCTACGCCTTCGACCAAGACGAAGATGCCGCCCATAACGCCTTCGACGACCCGCGTTTTACCTTTATCCCGCAGAATTTCAAGTATTTCAAGAACTTCATCCAATTGTATCACGGAGGTCCGATTGATGGCGTCATCGCCGACTTGGGTGTTTCTTCGTATCAGTTCGACACGCCAGAAAAAGGCTTCTCCACCCGCTTCGATGGTGTCCTCGACATGCGCATGAGCCAAAGCACGCCCAACGATGCCGCAACTATTATCAACACCTACAGTCTTGAGGAACTGACACACATTTTGGATGAATACGGCGAAGTGCAACAAGCCCGACTCGTGGCCTCCGACATCGTCATGACCCGCGAGGCTGAGCCTATCGAAACCACGACACAACTGAAAGAAGCTGTGAAAAGCCACCTGCCACACGGCAAGGAGAACAAAGTGCTAGCTCAAATCTTCCAGGCCTTGCGCATCGAAGTGAATCAAGAGCTGGACGCCCTGACGGCTTTCCTCAGCCAATGCCCCGACACGCTCAAGAGCGGAGGTCGTATCGTGGTGATGTCGTACCATTCGTTGGAAGACCGACTCGTGAAGAACTTTTTCAAGACGGGTAACGCCGAGGGCAAGGAGGAGAAAGACTTCTTCGGCAACCCACTCACACCATATAGAATCATCACGCGCAAGCCGATTGTTCCTTCCGAGGAAGAAGTGGAAGGCAACAGTCGCGCCCGCAGCGCCAAGCTCAGGATAGCGGAAAGGAAATAAGCCATGGCAAAGAACGAGAAGAAAAAGAGCAAGAAAAACAGCGTGAACCTCATGGACGTGCTCGGCGGCGGATTCCTCGTCAAGGAAGAGTTCGCAAGGCAATTCCCTTTTATGGTTTATGTTACCGTGCTGCTGATGCTGCTCATCAACAACACCTACACCGCAGAGAGACGCAACCGCGAGATTGCAAAAGCCACAAAGGAACTGAACGACTTAACCGTGGAATATGTGCAGTTGAAATCATCCATCATGCAAGCCTCGAAGCAAAGTGTCCTGACAAAGAAACTGTCTGGGACCGGCATCAAGGAACCCGTGGAGCCGCTGAAGAGAATCAACGTGACAGAAGAGTCTAAAGGAGGAATGACCCATGAAAATTGAACCCAAGACCGACACCCTGTGGAAAACCACTTTGGTATACATTCTCGTACTCGTTTTCGGCATTGCCATCATTGCCAAAATCGTGCTGATGATCACCAAGGACAGCAAGGAATACCAACAACTTGCTGAGAAAAAGGAATATCGCGTCAGAGAACTGGAAGCCTCGCGCGGCAACATCTTCAGTGCCGACGGCAACCTGATGGCCACCACCATACCGCTTTATGACATCTTTTTCGACTCCAAATCGGTCGACAGCACCGTTTACCATGACAGCCTCGACCGACTCTGCTCCCAATTGGCCAATGCACTACCCAAAAGAAACGCAGAGCAATGGAAGGCGCACATCGAGCAAGGCAAGCGCAAAGGCAACAGACACAACCTGATAGCGAGAAACGCCAGCCTTGAGCTATGCCGAAAAATGGAGAAATTCGCCATCTTTAACCTTGGACAATACAGAGGGGGCTTCATTGCAGAGAAAAAGACCCGCCGCGACAAGCCTTACAAAGAACTGGCGGGATGCACCATCGGCTATTATATTAACGATACACTCATGGCGGGATTGGAAGGCACCTATAACGAGCAGCTGAAGGGACAAAACGGGCACATGTTGGTCAGGTTGCTCCACCACAAAAGCGAGCTTCCCATTGGCTCTGAGGACGACGTTGACGCACAAAACGGCAACGACATCTACACCACCTTCGACGTCAAATTGCAAGACATTGTGGAGAGCGCCCTCAACACTACCATGGTCAACAACAAAGCCGAACAAGGCTGCGCCATCCTGATGGACGTAGAGACCGGTTACATCCGCGCCATGGCCAACCTAAGTCTCAATCACGAAAGCGGCGTTTACGAAGAATCAACCAACTTTGCCTTGGCCGAACGCTACGAGCCCGGATCGGTGTTCAAAATCGCCTCAATGATTGTACTGCTCAACCATAACCCCAACCTCAAACTCGACGACAAGGTAAACATTGGTGCAGGCGCCATTAAATTCTCAAACCGCACGATGAAAGACGACCACAGCTTTGCCAAGAACGGCATTTGTACCGTACAGGAGGTCATCGAGCAGTCGTCGAACAAAGGCACGGCCGTACTCATCACGAAAGAGTTTGTGACGCATCCCGAAAAATACGTCGACGGGCTGTATGCCTTGGGCTTGAACAAGAAAATCGGCACGGGCATCGCGAGGGAGGCCCAACCCTACATCAAACACCCGAGTGACAAGACTCGTGATGGAAGAAAACTTTGGTCGAACGTTTCATTACCTTGGATGTCAATCGGCTACGAAGTCAATGTAACTCCTATGCACCTCATTACGCTTTACAATGCTATCGCCAACGGTGGTCGCATGATGAAGCCGCAGTTCGTCACCGAAATCCGCCGAGGCAACCAAACCATCGAGAAATTCGAGCCGATCGTCCTCAATGAGCAAATTGCCTCGCCCGAATCCATAGAAAAAGTCAAAACTATGCTGGAAGGTGTCGTCATTCGCGGCACGGCCAAACGGCAGTTCAAGGACTGCGTCGTGAAGGCTGCGGGAAAGACCGGCACAGCGCAATACTACGACCGCGTCCAAGGCTATGCGTACCATGAGCCAGGCATCGGGAGAAAACTTTACAACACCACTTTCGTGGGCTACTTCCCCGCTGACAAGCCCAAATACAGCTGCATCGTTGTCGTCAGTCGCGCCAGAGGTCCCTTCTGGGCAGCAGGTAGCGTTTCAGCACCTGGTTTCCGTGAAATCGCTGAAAAGGTCTATGCCATGCGCCTCGGCATACAAGAAGATGAAACCCTAATCGACACCATCAACCAACCCGATCCAAAACCCGTCATCGACATCCACAACTACAACTTCCAGTCAGCTCGAGTGCCCGATGTCACTGGCATGGACATCACCGATGCCGTCTACCTGCTCGAAAGCATGGGCGTCAAAACAAACTTCTGCGGTCAAGGCAGGGTAAAAGAACAATCGCTTCACGCAGGCGACACCCTTTTGGCCAACAGTGTCATGAACCTTAAATTGGAAAGACTATGAAAATCAGCGAGATATTAGTCAATTGCAACTTAATGGAAATTGAAGGCAACAAGGATCTTGACATCCTTAGCCTTACTTTCGACTCGCGTAAAGTTGAAAAAGGCAGCCTATTCTTTGCTGTGAGAGGTACCCAAGTGGACGGCCACGACTACATCGACAAGGCCATTGAAAAAGGTGCCACAGCCATCGTTTGTGAGAAAATGCCTAAAGTCAAGGTGGAAGGTGTGACCTACATCCAAGTTGACAACTCGGCTTATGTCTTGGGCGTGGGCGCGGCCAATTTCTTCGGCAACCCTTCCAAAGAGCTGAGACTGGTAGGTGTAACCGGCACCAACGGCAAAACCACCATAGCCACCTTATTATATAGGCTCTTTACCGACGCTGGCTATGCCTGCGGACTGCTTTCAACCATCGAGAACATCGTCAGTCATGAGGTCATCCCTTCTACCCATACCACTCCCGATCCAATTGAGCTTAATTCATTGCTGCACAAGATGGTGGAAAGTGGCTGCGAATACGCATTCATGGAAGTCAGCTCACATAGTATCGACCAAGACCGCATCGCCGGACTGCATTTCGCGGGCGGCATCTTCACCAACCTCACCCACGACCACCTGGACTACCACAAGACAATGGCCAACTACAGGAACGCCAAGAAAAAATTCTTCGATAACCTTCCTGAAACGGCCTTTGCCCTCACCAATTTAGACGACAAGAACGGTGCTGTCATGCTTCAAAACACGCGGGCCAAAAAGCTCAGCTACGCCTTGAAGCACGATGCCGACTTCAAAGGTATCATCATGGAGAGCCACTTCGACGGCATGTTGCTCAAAGTGAACGGCACAGAAGTGTACACCCAACTGGTCGGCAGATTCAACGCCAGCAACTTGTTGGCGATTTATGGTGCAGCGCTGTCATTGGGCTTCGACAAAGACGAGTTATTAGTGGAAATCAGCAAGTTGCATGGTGCCAACGGTCGCTTCGACATGGTGTATTCCGATAACGGCATTGTCGGCATCATTGACTATGCCCACACACCCGACGCCTTGCAGAACGTGTTGGAGACCATCAATGAGGTACGTTGCCACAAGGAAACGCTGTTCACCATCGTGGGCTGCGGTGGCAACCGCGACACCACAAAACGCCCCGAAATGGCTGCCGTGGCCGTGAAACTCAGCGATCGTGTCATCCTCACTAGCGACAACCCGCGCAACGAAGACCCCGACGAAATCATCCGACAGATGAAAGCCGGCATTACCACTGAGGACAGCCGCAAAGTCCTTTCCATCACCAACCGCCACGAAGCCATCCGCACTGGAGTGGCCCTTGCCAAGAAAGGCGACATCATTCTGATTGCCGGAAAGGGGCACGAGAACTATCAGGAAATCAACGGAATAAAAAACCATTTCGACGACAAGGAAGAGTTGTCGAAAGCATTTAAGGAGGCTCTCTGATGTTATACTATCTGTTCAATTATCTGCAACAATGCAACTTCCCGGGTGCGGGTGTGTTCAATTACGTCACCTTCCGCGCGGCGATGGCGGTTATTCTAGCTCTCATTGTGTCGGTATGGTTCGGCAGCTGGTTCATCAACTTGTTGAAACGCAAGAAAGTCGTTGAGACCCAACGCGATGAGAAGACAGACCCGTACAACACGCAGAAAAAAGGCGTGCCCACCATGGGCGGCGTCATTATCATCACCGCCATCCTGATTCCCGTGCTTTTGGTGGCCAAACTCCATAGCATCTACACCATTCTGATGATTGTTACCACCCTGATTCTCGGCATTTTAGGTTTCTCCGACGACTATATCAAGACCTTCAAGCACCGCAAAGACGGCCTGAAACCCAAGGTAAAATTGGGTGGACAAATCCTGTTGGGCTTGATTGTCGGATTGACCTTGCGTTTTAGTCCTGCCGTGCAAATCAACGAAACGGTGCATTTAAAAATCGAGAACAACAAGGAAGTGGTTGTGAAAAGCCCTGACGTGAAATCGACGCGGACGACCATCCCCTTCTTAAAAAACCATAACCTCAACTACGCCGACTTGTTCCGTTGGGCCGGCCCGAAGTGGATGTACAACCTCGCATGGATTTTCTTCGTGCTGCTCACCGTGTTCATCGTGGCGGCAGTCTCCAACGGAAGTAACCTCAACGACGGCATGGACGGCATGGCCTCGGGCAATTCTGCCATCATAGGGATAACTTTGGTCATCTTGGCTTACATATCAAGTAATGCAGTGACCGCCAGCCACTTCGACCTGATGTTCATCCCTGGAAGCGAGGAACTGGTGGTCTTTTTGGCCGCCTTTGTAGGCGCGCTCATCGGCTTCCTGTGGTTCAACTCCTACCCCGCCCAAATCTTTATGGGCGACACGGGCAGCCTCACCATCGGCGGCATCATCGCGGTGTCGGCCATCATCATGCACAAGGAGTTGCTGCTGCCTTTGCTCTGCGGCGTCTTCCTCTTCGAAATCCTTTCCGACCTGGATGTGAAACTCTTCCTCAAGCGCGGCAAGAAGCACCGTGTTTGGAAGAAAGGCCCTTTGCACGACCATTTCCGTACCAGCTACGACAGCTTCAAGAAGGCCTGGCCCAACTCGACCGTTACCTTCAAGGGTCGTGGCGAGGGCTACAACACCGTCCATCACGAAGTGAAAATCACCCTCCGTTTCTGGATCGTGACCATCCTCCTTGCAGCATTTACCCTTTTAACCTTCAAAATCAGATAAATAGAATTCAAGATTCAAAATTCAAAATTTAAAATTTAAAATTTAAGAACTCAATACAGTTGACAACCGCATCCTGTTTGTAATAGAAAAACCCAAAATGATATGACTTACTTGGAAAAACTAATCAATACACGACAGAGGCCACAGAGCATGGTTGAAGGTATTTCATCCATGATCCTCCAAATCAGGAAGGAGAACATCAAGCAATGCCTCAGCGACCTCGACACCATGAGGCATCGGCAGGACTATATCGCCACCATTGATGGCGTGATGTACTACGACGACTCGAAGGCTGAGAATGTCAATGCCACATGGTTCACCTTTGAGAACATCGTCAAGCCCGTGGTGTGGATTGCTGGAGGCAACGACAAAGGCACCGACTTCAGTGACCTGAAGCCTTCGGTAAGAGAAAACGTCAGGGCCCTTATCTGCATAGGACCCAACAACACTAACCTGAGAAAGGCATTCAAAGGCGACATCAACGAAATCCGTCAAGCCGAAAGTATTGAAAAAGCCGTGGAAATGGCTTCACAAATCGCACAAGAAGACGATATCGTGCTGTTTTCGCCCGCTTGCCATGCTGAAAGCGAGAACAACGAGGAAAGAGGCAACCGCTACATTGAATCCGTGAGGAGACTGGAAAATGAACGTAATCAATAAAATATTGCGTGGTGACAAAGTTGTATGGGTAGTGGCGCTCTTGTTGGGAACCATTTCCTTGATTGTGGTTTACAGTGCGTCAAGTGCCTTGGTAGTCAAGAACTACGGTGGCAACACAGGCCGTTTGCTTCTGAAGCATTCCGGCACGCTGCTCATCGGCTATGCCATGATGTTTGCCGCCTACAAGATTGATTACCGGCGTTTTGCCAAATTCGCATGGTTCCTGCTGATACCTTGCCTTGCATTGCTTCTCTATACGTTGGTTTTCGGAAAGCATATCAACGCCGCAAGCCGTACCATTAACATCTTCGGCATCTCATTCCAACCGAGTGAAATCGCCAAAATCATCCTCATCACCTACTTGGCGCGACAATTGGTGATGATGGGCGACCGATTGACCCGCTTCAAAGATGTCATCCTCTATCTAGGGCTGCCTATTTTGCTTACCGCTGCGCTCATTTTCCCTGAAAACCTGTCAACGGCAGCCATCTTGTTAGTCGTTTGCATGGTGTTGCTGTTCATCGGAAGAGTTAAGTTCCTGCACATCCTCGCCATCGTTGGCATCGGTGTGGTGGGATTGGGCTTCTATATCGCCTTTGACGCGGCCAAAACCGAAATCGGAAACAAACGAGCAGAAAAGGAAAGTCGGAAAAGCGACCGAGAAGTGGTCTTCGTCCCAAAAAAAACGCGTATCAAGACGTGGGCCAACCGCCTCGACGCCATGGGCGAAAGCAAAGAAGAAGGCTTCGACCCCTTCGATGACCACCACTACCAGCAAACCTACGCCAAAATCGCTGTGGCCACTGGCTCAGTGTTCGGCAAAGGCCCCGGCAAGAGCGAGCAACGCAACTTCCTGCCCCACCCTTACTCCGACTTCATCTATGCCATCATCATCGAAGAATACGGCCTCATTGGCGCTATTATCGTACTGCTACTCTATGTCATCCTGTTCACGAGGGTTATCCGAATCGTCCACAAACGACCACTTACCTTCGGGGCACTCATGGCGTTCGGACTGGGATTCCTCATCATCCTTCAGGCCATGATCAACATGGGTGTTTCCATCGGGCTGTTGCCCGTCACGGGACAGCCGCTACCCTTCATCAGTATGGGTGGTTCCTCCATGATGGCCACTGGATTTATCCTTGGCATGATTCTGAGCGTCACCCGAAATATCGAGGAAGAGACTGAGCAAGAACAAATTGAACAAGAAACAACAACCGAAGAAGTAATTGAAGATACCTATGAAAACGAACCCGAAAATCGTGATTAGCGGCGGCGGCACTGGAGGCCACATTTTCCCTGCCATCGCCATCGCCGATGCCTTGAAGCGCAAGTTTCCCGAGGCTGACATCCTCTTCATCGGTGCCCAAGGCCGCATGGAGATGGAGCGCGTGCCCAAAGCAGGCTATCCCATAGAAGGCTTGTGGATCAGCGGGTTCACCAAGGATCTGAGAGCACTTAGCCTGCCTTTCAAGCTCATCAGCAGCCTGACCAAAGCACGGCGCATCCTGAAGAATTTCCAACCCGATGTGGTCATCGGCGTTGGCGGTTTCGCCAGCGGTCCCACCCTGAAAGCCGCCAACTGGCTCGGCATTCCAACTGTCATCCAAGAGCAGAACTCCTATCCAGGCAAAACCAACCGCAACGTAGGTCAAAAAGCCAAAGCCATCTGCGTAGCCTACGACCACATGGAGCAATGGTTCCCCGCCGAAAGGATTCACCTGACGGGCAATCCTCTGAGAGCCAACATCGCCGCAAGTGGAACACGTGAAGAAGCCGCTGCCTACTTCCACGTTGACGCTAAGAAGCCCGTGGTACTTTTGGTCGGCGGAAGTCAAGGCGCGTTGGGCATCAACAAAGGCATCAGCGCGCAACTCAACCTGTTCAAGGACAACGACCTACAACTCATTTGGCAAACTGGAAAAACATACATCACACAAGCCCAAGAGGAAGTAAAAGCTTTGGACCTTGGGGACAAAGTGAAGCCCACCGTCTTCATCGACCGCATGGACTTGGCCTACACCCTTGCCGACGTGGTCATCTCGCGTGCCGGCGCCATGTCGATCTCGGAACTCGCCTTGGTGCAAAAGCCCGTCATCTTCGTGCCGCTCCCCACCGCCGCTGAAGACCACCAGACCAAGAACGCACAACGCCTCGTGGATGCCGAAGCTGCCCTCATGGTAAGGAACGTCGAGACAGAAACGGAGCTTGTTCCTACCTTGTTGAAGCTTGTCAACGACCCCATCAAACAAGAGAAAATGAAAGTCAACATCGGCAAGTTCGCCCGTCCGAACGCCGCTGAAGACATCGTTCAAATCATAGTTAATAGTTTTAGTTTAGTTGATTAGTTAATAGTTATGAGCGACAGGAAAGGACATACCATTTATTTTTTGGGCATCGGCGGCATCGGCATGAGCGCCTTGGCACGGTATTACCGCAGCCTCGGCTACGCCGTCGCTGGCTATGACCTTACCCCTTCCCCGCTCACACAACAGCTAGAAAATGAGGGCATGGCAATCCATTATGAAGACAATCCAACTTTATTGCCTGCCCTCATTAGCTTTGTGGTTTACACCCCCGCTGTGCCGAAAAACCTCAAAGAATTCGAGGCATTGCGGAAACGAGGCCTCCCCATTCTAAAACGCGCCGAAGCCTTGGGGCGCATCTCAAAAGATCACTTCACTATCGCCATTGCGGGCACACACGGCAAAACCACCACCACCGCCATGGCCGCCCACATCCTGAACGCTAACGGCAAGGACACCACTGCTTTCATCGGCGGCATCGCCAACAACTTCGGAAGCAACCTGCTACTCGGCAAAGGCACAGGCAGCCTCTTGGTCGTGGAAGCCGACGAGTTCGACCGCTCCTTCTTGCAACTGCGCCCCGCCATCAGCGTCATCAACTCCATCGACGCCGACCATTTGGACATCTACGGCGACCGACAGCACTTGGTGAAGAGTTTCAACGAATTTGCGCAACTAACCGAAAAACAACTTATTGTAAAAGAGCATCTTGAAATTGAAGGCAAAGGCATCCTTCGTTTCGGCTTTGACAAAGACAACAACTACCGCGCCGAAATCGTCAAGACAGAAAACGGCTTCACCGACTTCGTGGTTTATAGCGAGGGCACAAAGACCGAAATCCGTCTGCCGATGGCAGGCCGCCACAATGTGCTGAATGCCACGGCTGCCTTTGCAACTGCACGTCAGGCTGGAATCTCAGCTGAAGAAATCGCAAAAGCATTATCCACCTTCAAAGGGGTAAAGCGTCGTTTTGACATCCGCATAAACAACGAAAAATATTGTTATATCGACGATTATGCCCATCATCCTGAAGAAATCAGGGCCTGCTTGCAAGCCGTCAGAGACGCTTTCCCGAAACAGAAACTCACCTTGGTCTTCCAGCCTCACTTGTTCAGCCGAACCCGCGATTTCATGGACGACTTCGCACAAATTCTGGGTATGGCCGACGAGCTGATCCTGCTCGACATCTATCCGGCCCGCGAGAAGCCCATCGAAGGCATCACCTCAAAAACTTTGTTGGACAAAGTGCAATTGAACGACAAGAAGCTCTGTCCTAAGTCTGAGCTTATCAGCTTGATTGACAGCGAGAAGCCCGAACTATTAGTCACAATGGGTGCTGGCGACATCGACCGTTTTGTTGAACCCTTGGAAAAACTGATTGCGACATGGTAAAGAAAATTTTCAGCATATTGGCATGGGTCGTCACAGGAGCCGCATTAGTCGCCCTGTTCATCTTCGCGCGAGAGAATTATCTTGACACACCCATTCGCTCCGTCAACGTGGACATTGACAGGAACGCCGACAGCGGTTTTGTCAAGAAAGAAGTCGTCCTTGCCGACATCAATACGTTATGTGCCACAGCCAAAATCGGCACGGTCAACATGGCTTCCATCAGCAAGCAACTGAAATCCAACCCGTGGATTGAGAGTTCGTCCTCTTTCGTTGACCTCGATGCCAATCTGAACGTCAAACTCAAGGAATATGAGCCCGTGATGCGTGTTTTCGGAACCAACGGACAATCAGCCTACGTTACTGCCGAGGGAGTGCTACTCCCTGTAAGTCGCAGTCACACGCCACACGTTCTCATTGCCAGCGGTAATTTCAATCTGGACTCCATACAGTTCAACCACAAGCTCTGCGACAGCATTGAGGTCGAACGCAACATCTTGAATGCCAAATATGTGCTGGAAGCCATCGAGCGCAACAGCTTCATGAAAAACAACGTCGGGCAGATTTATTGTAATGGAAGAAACGAGTTTGAGATTGTAGCCAAAGGCATTGGCTCACGAATCGTCATTGGTGACACCTGTAGCATTGACGACAAGCTGAAACGCTTGGAAATTTTCATCGAACAGAAAGCCAACAGCCTTGAAATCAAGAGCTTCAAAACAATCAATCTGAAATATAAAAATCAAATAGTTTGCACAAAAAGATAAAGCCATGAGTGAAGGAAAAATTATCGTCGGATTAGACATCGGCACCACCAAGGTGGCCTGCATCGTAGGCAGGAAAGCCAGCAACGGGAAAATCGAAATCTTAGGATACGGCAAGACCGTCTCCACAGGTGTAAAGCGTGGGGTGGTCACCAACATCTTTGAGACTGTCGACGCCATCAAGCAAGCCGTGGCGCAGGCCTCTGAGCAATCGGGCGTGGAAATCAACCGCGTCAGCGTCGGCATCGCCGGACAGCACATCAAGAGTCTGCAGCACCGAGGCGTGATGATGCGCGACAATCACCTGACCGAAATCACGGAAGCCGAGCTAGAAAGGCTGCGCAACGACACGTTCAAAATCAACATGATGCCAGGTGAGGAAATCATCGACATCATCCGCCAAGACACTTACGTGGACGGTGAACTGGCCAATAACCCTGTGGGCATGTTGGGAAGCAAAATCGAAGCCAACTTCCATGTCATCATCGGACAGACCTCAGCGGCGAAAAACATCATCAGGTGCATCGAAAATGCTGGCCTTGAAATGGACTACATGATTCTTGAGCCTATCGCTTCGGCACAAGCCGTGCTCGACGAAGAGGAAAAAGATGCGGGTGTGGTCCTCGTCGACATCGGCGGCGGCACCACCGACATCGCCATTTTCAAGGAGAAGAAGATACAACATACAGCTGTGATTTCCATCGGCGGTAACATCATCACCAACGACATCTGCACAGGCTGCTCCATCATCAGGCACTATGCAGAGGAAGTAAAAGTGAAATTCGGTTCTGCCTTAGCCGAACAGAACCGCGACGATGAGGTGGTCTCCATCCCTGGCATCAAGGGCCGTCCACCCAAGGAAATCTCGTTCAAGAACTTAGCCGGCATCATCCAATCACGTCTTGAAGAGATCTTCGAGATGGTGAACTACGAAATCCAAAAAGCGAAAGCCAGCAACAACCTGATTGCCGGCATTGTACTTACTGGAGGTGGAGCCCTGATGAAGCACATCCAGCAGTTGGCCGAGTTCAAGACAGGCCTTGAAGTGCGCATTGGCTATCCCAACGAGCATCTTGCCGAAAGCTCCATGAAAGAAATGTCAAGCCCCATGTATGCCACTGGCATAGGACTCGTCATCGAGACCATCGCTCGCATGGAACACGATGATCAGCTATATGAGTCACAGCAGGCCGAACGCGAGAAAGAACTAAGTTCACAGCCTATTGAAACCACCCCAACTGTCGAAATAGAGGATCCCGAAGGCAAAGAAGAGGACAAAGATGGTAGAAGAAGAAAAAAAGAGCGCAAAGGCCTTGACCTGACAGAGATCGTCACCTCGTTGTCTAAAATTTTCAATCCCGATGATATCAAATAAAAACCAATAAAATCATGGAAGATCAATACAATTTCACCCCACAGGGACAGGACGAACTGTTCAAACCCGTCGATGCGGAGATGCCCAACTACATCAAGGTCATCGGCGTAGGCGGCGGCGGCGGTAATGCCGTCAGCCACATGATGGAGGAAGGCATCACTGGTGTCGATTTCATCCTCTGCAACACCGATTACCAAGCCTTGATGAAAAGCTGCGTCAAAACTAAAGTTCACCTCGGCCAACGCGACCTTGGAGCCGGCAACGACCCCAACAAAGGCCGTGAAGCCGCTGAAATGAGCAAGGACGAAATCCAAGCCCTGCTCGACGACAACACCAAGATGCTCTTCGTCACGGCGGGCATGGGCGGCGGCACTGGCACTGGCGCGGCTCCCGTCATCGCCAAATTAGCCAAGGAGAAAGGCATCCTTACCGTCGGCATCGTCACCTTGCCCATGGAACGCGAAGGCCGTCGCCGCAAGATGCAAGCCCTCGCTGGCATTGACGAACTCAAAAAATGTGTCGACACGCTCATCCTTATCAGCACCGACAAATTGCGCGACCAGTACGGCGACCTGAAGCTCTCCGAAGCCTTCCGCAAGGCCGACGACGTGCTGACCACCGCTGCCAAGGGCATCGCCGAGATCATCACGGTGCCTGGTTATGTCAATGTCGACTTCGAGGATGTCACCACTGTGATGAAAGACAGTGGCAAAGCCATCATGGGTTCAGGTATAGCCGAAGGAGATGGCCGCGCCGAAAAAGCCATCAAGGCTGCCATCCACTCGCCTTTGCTCAACGACTCCAACATCGAGGGTGCCAAGAACATCCTGCTCTACATCACTTCCGGCACCAATGAGGTATCATTGGACGAGGTCGACGAAATCCTAGAAATTGCGCAAGCCTCTTGCGGCAACAACTCCGACGTCATTTGGGGTAACGGCACCGACGAAAGTCTCGGTGAGGCCCTCTGTGTGACCCTCATTGCCACTGGCTTCAACCACGAACAAAAGATTATCCACAGCCCAAAACCTGATGGAACCATGAAGAAAGACGACAAGGCCCAAAGCGTGGGGAAAGTCATCTACGACATAGACGGCAACGTGGTTTCGGGCCCTGTCAACGTCCCAGAGCAGCCCAAGACCGAAAATGTCATCAAAGAAAAAGCCGAGCCGCTTCCTGAAGCAGAAATTGCTCCAAAAGTAGAAGACACAAAACCCGCTCCGGAACCTGTGCCCGAGAAGAAGGAAGAAAAAATCACGCACATCCTGTTCGATGACGAACCATTGGACGAGGCACCTGTAGAGTTAGACCTGCCCCAACCGCAACCCACAGCAGAACCTGTCCCTGAGAACACGACCGTCGTACCGCACGATGAGCCGAAGCCTTATGTCAAGGTGTACCAAAACCCCTTCTCGTCCGTTTCCGACGACGACAGCTTCGAAATCACCTCGCGTATCATGACCAAGGAGGAAGTCATGGCCAAAGCACAAGAAGTTGCCGTTATGGAAGCCAAGAAAATCAAAGAAATCGACCCAAAAGAAGAGCTGCGCAAGCAAAGGCTTCGTGCGTTGAGCATGAATTTCATGACGCAACGCGGATTGGAAGAGATTGAAAACCAACCCGCTTACTTACGTCGCAATGTGGACTTGAGCGACCATGATGCTGACAACGGCATGTCGCATTACTCGACCTCAAGCAAGGGCATCAGCGGCGAAAATAGCTTCTTGCACGACAACGTAGACTGAGCTCAACTCGCTGCATAATCCATTGCAGGGATGAAGATTCTTGTCAGGACAATATTGCTGCTGACTATGTTCTTGATGTCGGGACTCGCCAATGCGCAAAGTTTTACCAACGATTTCGAGAACGAAAACGAATGGCTTCTGCCATGGTTCAACATCCATATTGTTTCTGATGGCGATTCCCTTGCGGGGAACCATGTATGCCTCTGCGACTCCATCCATGAATATGGTCTCGGCTTCGGCATCGATGCAGGGAAAGAGTTCGTGCAACAGAACATCCGTTGCCGATATGAATTCGACTTCCGTGCGCCCGACAGCCTCATCGACGCCCTCATTGTATTCAGCATCAATGAGGGTAACAAGCCCTATTGGAACGCCTATTCGCTCAGCGATTTCCACTCTGATTCAACGGGATGGGCACGAGCCAAGTTTGACCTCAGTTTCCCTTTCGACTACATCGGCGAGGGAAAGGTCCTTTCATACCTATGGAACAGAAGCAAAGAGATCCTATATTTCGACAATGCCAAACTGGAAATCGAAGCCTGGCGCTCTTCAAGCTATCAACCTGAAATTGAGCACAAACCTGATTCCACATCCCCCGAATTTGGATTACAGTCTCCCTATCTCATGATGTTCCCCACCTATCTCATTCCAGTTGTGGAATACATCGACGCGCATGGTGACACCCTATCCGATCCGTCGGTGGTGGAAATCAAGTTTGACGATGGCTGGATTGAGTATTATGGACAGCCACATTCTTCGATAATTGCCAAATTTGTGGACATTGAAACCACTTTCAAGAAAGATGTCAAGTTGCTGCGTTTGGCCTTGGTTTGGCCTTTGCCCGAAGGCAAACTCACCATTTATCGTAGAAACCAGCGCGTCGACACCACTGATTTTCAGTATAGTTATTATCTTGACAGAGAGGGCTTTTCTTTCAAAAACGATAGCCTGAGATTCAGCACCTATCATAATACTGGCATTTCGTCGTTGCAACTCAATATGGAGGACAGAACCGCCTGTTTCAACATCGACTATTGGCGTGACCATCCGCTGCTGCACTATCCCATGCGAACGGACACAACGGATTATTTTGAGGACATCTCCTATCGCGAAATCAAGGCGGGCGAAACACTGAAAGGCCATATCACCATTTATAACTCCGCACCAGAGGAATTGCCACGCATCATGCCCGTCTGGAACGGCTACCTTTCCGCATTCATTTTCACCGAACACGCCGACTGGACCGACCTGCGCACCCATCGCGCCGTACTCTTTGGAAATGAGCATATTACCAAACCCGAAGAGGCTGTTGGCGGTTTCTGCTATTTCGGCATTCCCGTTACGAAAAGCGTGTTCTACTGGAATCCCGACAACATCACCAATGAGAAAACCAGCAAAGAGCTTTTCACCAGCCCCATCACTTCTATCAAGACGGACAAGGAGTTCTATAAACTACTGAAATCCATTAAAAAAGAAGGTTTCGAAATCTGTCTGCACTCGCCTGAAATCTATACCACCATACCGAGCGAATTCCCGAAAGCCATGCGTTTCATGCGGCGGCAGTTCGGCACAAAAAGCTGGATTGACCACGGCTACAACAACGGTCCCGACAAGAACCGCGAGGATATGGTTTGCGACGGTCTCCTCCCCGACTCGCCCCAATATGCCGCCACGTTGTGGAAAAAGAACGGCGTGCGCTATTTGTGGAACGCCTATTACGAGGAAAACCGCATGGAAGACCTGATTTTCGACGGGCATTTCGTGCAGCCCTATGACGGCTTCGGCGACGCACTACCCAACCGACAAATCACCACCCTGCCCAATGGCGACAAAGACTTTTTGCTTTGGTCGACACCATCCACTTTGGAGGTGAACGAAGACCGCGAATGGTATTATTACTTCGATTCCGTTCGCCTGCAACGCCTTGTAGACCAGCACAATGTTTTCATTACCCACACTTACCCCGCTTGGACCGATCCGTGGCGCGCCTTCTGGCAATACAACGAAAACGGCACCGCCGTGGCCATGCCCGGATTCAACTTCGCCTTGAGCCAACTCGCTCGCTTCCGTGACGAGAAAAAAATTCTGCCGACCACCGTGGAGCAATACCTCAGTTATTACGAAAAGCTCCTCAATATTGATTACCAAATACTTGACAACTACAGCATAGCCCTCACCAACCGAGGCGATGCCATCAACGGCCTTACCTTGCTTTGCACTAGACCCATCATTGCGGACAAGCCTATCGACTTCCGCAAAGTAGACGAAGGTTATTTGGTGTGGTTCAATTTGGGCAAAAACGAAACCGCCATCATAAAATACAGACAATGAAAAGATTATCCATATTTGTCAGCGGCAACGGCACCAACCTACAACGCATTGCCGAATATTTCTTAGAAGATTTTGAAGTCAAAATTGAGAATGTAGTGTGCAACAACCCTAAGGCCTATGCCATCGAAAGAGCGAAAAAATTGGGCATCCCTGTGCGAATGATTACCAAGCAAGACTTCAACAGCGAAGCCTTCACTCAAGAGTTGAAAAGCCTTGGCATCGATCTGATTGTGCTGGCTGGCTTCCTTTGGAAACTGCCAGAGAGCCTCGTCAAAGCCTTCCCCAAAAAGATTGTCAACATCCACCCTGCCTTGCTACCCAAATACGGTGGAAAGGGCTTCTATGGCGAGCATGTTCACGAGGCCGTAGTGGCGGCCAAGGAGCCTTATTCGGGAATTACCGTCCACTATGTCAACGAGTTATACGACAGCGGAGAAATCATCCTTCAGGCCCGTGTCAGCTTAGACGAAAAAGAAACGCCCGACTCCTTGGCGGCCAAAATCCACCAGTTGGAGCAGGCGTATTTCCCTGTGGCGATTGAACAAGTACTCAATGCTATTCAGTAGGCAAAGACTTAAACCCGTTACCCATAATCTCAGAGCTTTCGATCACGTTGACGAAAGCGTTGGGGTCAAGGAAACGGAGGTTGGCCTTCAGCTTCACCAAGTCGCTACGGTTCAAGGTCACATAAATCATCTTGCGCTCGGCACCTTGATAAAGGCCGCTTCCAGCAAAGACGGTACCACTGCGGTCGAGATCCTTGATGATAAAGTCGCGCACTTCGTCAATCTTGTCGGTAACGATGAAGGCCGTCTTATAACTCTTCACGCCCTCCACCACGAGGTCGATAATCTTGCTCTCGATGAAAATCAAGATGACCGAATAGATGGGCAGGCGGATATCTTCGAAGGCGACAAGGGTGGTCAGTGAGATGATGCTATCGACGATAAGCACAAGTGTTCCGAGGCTAATTTTGGTGTACTTGTGGGCAATCATAGCGATGATGTCGGATCCTCCCGAAGTGGCGCCAGAGCGGAAAATCACACCGATGGCCAAGCCATAAATGAGACCCGAAACGACCGTGTTCAAGAAGAAGTCAGGCATGAAATAGCGCTGGACATCCCCTTCCATGAAGAACAACGACGACTGCAGTTCCGTGTCGAAGAACGCACCGTCGTGGATGACAGGGGCATACCCCCACCATGTTTCAAGAATATAGGTAAACACGGGTATCAAAATGACCGAAATGACCGTCTTGACGCCAAACTTGGGCCCCAAAATGATGGTGCCAATGATGAGTAGCGGGATGTCCATGCAAATACCCGCCAAGGAGATTTTCCATCCCCACAGTGCGTTAAACACGTTGGCCAAACCGTACACACCACCTGGCGCCAAGTGGTAAGGATTCACGAACATCACATCGCCAACGGCGAACAATGCCGAGCCAAACACCAAGTAAGCGTAGGCCAGAATTTGTTGTCTCAATTTCTCGTTCTTCATAGTCTAAACAAATAAAAACCAATGATTTGAACTAAATTTACCTCTTATTGAAGCGGCAAAGGTACGAAAAAAGGAGAAATCAAAGATTTCTCCTTTTTTGATTTTTCAAAATGGCTATATCACAGCAGTTTCTTCTTCAAAGTCTCAATCATATCGACCGTCATCCTGTCGAGGTCGTACTTAGGATTCCAGCCCCACTCCTTGCGGGCGCAACTGTCATCCATCTTGTTCGGCCAACTGTCAGCAATGGCCTGACGAATCGGGTCGAACTTGTACTCCATTTCGAAGTTCGGATAGTACTTCTTGATGGCGTTGTAGATGATCTCAGGGTCGAAACTCATGGCCGTCACGTTGAACGAGTTGCGGTGTACCAGCTTGGTCGGGTCAGCTTCCATGATGTCGACCATGGCATCCAGAGCGTCAGGCATATACATCATGTCCATGTAAGTGCCTTTGCTGATGGGGCAATAGAATTTCTCGCCTTTCACGGCGGCATAGTAAATCTCCACGGCGTAGTCGGTGGTGCCACCGCCAGGCAACGTCAAGTTGCTGATGAGGCCTGGGAAACGGACGCTACGCGTGTCGACGCCAAAGCGGGTAAAATAATAGTCGCTCAACAATTCGCCTGTCACCTTGGTCACGCCGTAAATGGTGTTCGGGCGCTGGATGGTGTCCTGCGGTGTGTTGTCGTGCGGCGTACTGGCACCGAAAGCACCAATGGAGGATGGCGTGAAGACGGCGCAGTTGAAGATACGAGCCGTCTCAAGGCAATTCACCAACGAGCCGATGCCGACATTCCAACCCAGCATGGGATTCTTCTCGGCTGTTGCCGAAAGGATGGCTGCGAGGTTATAGATGGTGTCGATGTTGTAGCGTTTCACCACCTCGACGATTTGCATGATCTGTGTCGAGTCGATTCTCTCAAAAGGACCGGTCTCGGCAATCTCACCAGTCAAAGGGCGAAGATCGCTCGCAACCACGTTTTCGTTTCCGTAGGTGCGGCGAAGCTTCTTCACCAATTCTGTTCCGATTTGTCCACCAGAACCGATTATCAATATCTTTTTCATTTTTACTTAATTTATATTTCAAAGCTGGGAAACCTTACATTAACACCTTTTATCGTCATGGCGGAGGAACATCCGCCATCTCCCAAACGCGAAGACAAATCCTTTCCGCACAGGGGATTGCGGGTCAAGCCCGCAATGACGGTAAAGGTCTAGTGTAGTGTCCCAAGGTCTCGTGTCTATTACTTCAGGATACCTAATTCTTTACCAATCTTCACGAAGGCAGCGATGCACTTGTCGAGGTGCTCACGCTCGTGGGCAGCGCTCACCTGCACGCGGATACGGGCCTGTCCCTTCGGCACCACAGGATAGTAGAATCCCGTGACGAAGATGCCTTCTTCCTGCAACTTGGCAGCGAACTTCTGTGACAGCGGGGCGTCGTAAAGCATCACGGCGCAAATGGCAGATTGTGAAGGCTTGCAGTCGAAGCCAGCCTCGGTCATCTTCTTGATGAAATATGCCGTGTTTTCGTGGAGCTTGTCTTGCAAAGCATTGGTCTCGCTCATCATCTCGAACATACGGATGCCAGCAGCCACAAGACCCGGAGCCATCGAGTTGGAGAACAAATACGGACGCGAACGCTGACGCAGCATGTCGATGATTTCTTTACGACCTGTAGTGAAGCCACCCATAGCACCACCAAAGGCCTTGCCGAGGGTACCGGTCAAGATTTCAATCTTGCCACGGAGGTTGTAGTGTTCGGTGACACCACGACCCGTGCGGCCGACCACGCCAGCGGAGTGGCTCTCGTCGACCATCACCATGGCGTTGTATTTCTGTGCCAATTCATAGATCTTATCGAGCGGGCAGACATTGCCGTCCATCGAGAACACACCGTCGGTGACGATGAGGCGGAAGCGGCAGCCTTGTGCATCTTGCAGTTGCTTCTCAAGGTCGGCCATGTCGGCATTGGCATAGCGGAAACGCTGGGCCTTGCAAAGGCGCACGCCGTCGATGATGGAAGCGTGGTTCAAAGCATCGGAGATGATAGCGTCATCGGGACCAAGCAATGGCTCAAACACACCGCCATTGGCATCGAAGCAAGCAGCATAAAGGATAGTGTCTTCCGTGCCGAAGAACTCAGCAATCTTGGCTTCCAACTTCTTGTGGAGATCCTGGCAACCGCAGATGAAACGGACGGAGGCCATACCAAAGCCACGGGCATCCATGCCGTCCTTGGCGGCCTGAATCAATTCGGGATTGTCAGCCAAACCAAGGTAGTTGTTTGCACAGAAGTTGAGGCACACCTTGCCACCAACCATGATTTCAGCGCCCTGGGCGCTCTCGATGATGCGTTCACGTTTATAAAGGCCATCAGCATCAATCTGAGCCAATTCCTTTTTCAGATACTCTTGAAAATCTGCGTACATTTTTATTAGTTTTAAGTTGTTAGTTATCAGTTTGCAGTTAATCAATTGTTCAATTGGTTAGGCTTTCAGAGGCAAAACTGACAACTGCAAACTTCCAACTGACAACTGATTTCGGCGCAAAGGTACAAAAAGGATTGTTAGGTTGTACAACATTTCTTGGATTTTGTTTGTCAAAATGCACACGATACCTTATCTTTTCAAGATTTTCCGCCCAAAACGCTGGCCGTTCTGCTCAACTTGCAAGAAATAAACGCCCGAAGGCCATTGCGAGACATCTAAGTGAAACCCCGAACTTGAGATTAAACCAGTAAACATTTTCCTCCCCATCACATCAACGACGTTAACATTCAAAGGTTTTGATGACAAGGCCTCACCAACACAGATGGTCAGCAAGTTTGTAGCAGGATTGGGATAGACCTCAATCAACATCACAGCACTTTCAGCCACCGAAGTCGGAAAGCTCAGGTGATTGAATAAAAAGTCTCGAGTGATGGCGAAGCAAACATTGAATTTCTCCTCGTTCAACTGGCCAATCGTATTAAGGTAAAAAGCATGACCTTCGCCCTCAAACGGGTGGAACTCGTAATCAGTAATGCCAATTTCATCGAGGTAATTAGCGATGGCGTGAGAGCCGTACATGAAAGGCATCAGATTAGGCATAACCCCAGCAAAACAATAGCCCGAGTCGTAGGGTACAGTATTGTCGTCAGTACCGTGAATCATGCACAACGGCACATATTCCTCCGTGCTGATAACGTCCAAGTCCATCACACCGCCCCAGTGCGGAATGGCTCCAGCCACCGCTGGCGAGCAACCAGCGTACTCGTCGAAACCCGAGCTATGCATCGAACCTAAATCAGGATCCTCAAAGGTCTCTACAGGACGCTCATCCTCGTCCATGAAAAGCTCGCACAAAATGGCGATGGAGCCTGCCGAGTTGCCGAGCAAAAAGACCTGTTTCGAGTCAATCCGGTATTCATCGCAATGATATTTGAAAAACCGAATCGCAGAACTGACATCCTGAGCCGCCATGTAAGCATCTCGAATCAGCGACGTGGAATTAAGATTCCAAAACGAAAGCAGACGATAGTCGATGGAGGCCGCCACATAGCCATGTTTGGCCAAACGGGTGCAATACTCTACCATGTCAACATAATCGCGGCTGCCTGCAACAAAAGCACCACCAAAAACTGTTATCACCAATGGACGCGCCGAAAGGGTGTCGCCCGCCGGCTCGTAAAAGTCGAGATACAATGTAGTTGGTGCTGTCTCCCCTTCCTTAATGGCACTGCTGAAAGGGACGGCTGATGAAATGGTCACCTCATCGAAAACAGGTTCAGCATAACGCACACCCGACTGCGCTTTCATCGCATTCACAAACAAGCCACATGTCAATATAATGGTCAAAATCAACCTTAAGTTTTTGGATGTCTTCATTTTACTAATTGTTTGATTATTTACTAACGGCAAAATTACAGTTTTTTTGTAATTTTGCGCCCGATAAACACAAAAACACCAGTAAAATGAACGGCACCTTATATATTTATAACAGCCTCTCGCGCTGCAAACAACCTTTCAAACCCTTGAATGCCCCGCACGTGGGCATGTATGTCTGCGGTCCCACCGTCTATGGTGATGCGCACCTCGGCCATGCAAGGCCAGCCATCACTTTCGACTTGGTTTTCAGGTATTTGAAGCATCTCGGCTACAAAGTGCGCTATGTGCGCAACATCACCGACGTGGGCCATCTGGAGCATGATGCCGACGAGGGCGAGGACAAAATCGCAAAAAAAGCCCGTCTTGAAAACCTTGAGCCGATGGAAGTGGCGCAATACTACACCAACCGATACCACGCCGCCATGGACAAGCTGAATGTGCTGCGTCCGTCAATTGAGCCGCATGCCTCGGGACACATCATCGAACAGATTGCGATGGTGCAGAAGATTCTCGACCACGGCTATGCCTACGTGGAAAATGGCTCGGTGTATTTCGACATTGAGAAATACAATAAGGAGCATCCTTACGGCATCCTTTCAGGGCGCAATTTCGAGGAAATGCTCAACACCACCCGCGAACTGAGCGGTCAGGAGGAAAAGCACAACCCCGTCGATTTCGCTTTGTGGAAAAAGGCTGAGCCGAAGCACATTATGCGCTGGCCTTCGCCTTGGAGCGATGGCTTCCCGGGCTGGCACATGGAGTGCTCGGCCATGGGTTGCAAATACTTAGGCGAGACCTTTGACATCCACGGCGGCGGCATGGATCTCATGTTTCCCCACCATGAGTCGGAAATCGCGCAAAGCGTGGCAGCCAATGGCAAACAGCCTGTCGTCTATTGGATGCACAACAACATGATTACCATCGGCGGACAGAAGATGGGCAAGTCGTTGGGCAATTTCATCACACTTGACGAGTTCTTCAACGGCAGCCACATCAACGCCAAGGGCGAAGAGATGATTGCGCAGCCTTACAGCCCCATGACCATCCGCTTCTTCATCCTGCAAGCCCACTACCGCAGCACCTTGGACTTCAGCAATGAAGCCCTGCAAGCCGCCGAGAAGGGCTACAACCGCCTGATGGAAGCCGTGAAAACCGCCAAAGGCCTGAAAGCCACCGAAGGTGCAGCAAACCTTGACATCCAAAAGATTGTGGATGCCTGCTACGAAGCCATGAACGACGACTTCAACAGCCCCATCGTCATCGCCAACCTGTTTGAGGCTGTGCGCATCGTCAACACCATCAAGGACGGCAAGGCGCAAATCAACGCTGAGGAGTTGGCTTTGCTCAACAAACTCTTCAACGATTTCGTCTTCGACATCCTCGGTCTGGTGGAAAGCAATGCCTCCGAAGGCAACGGTGCCCTCGTCGATGGCCTGATGCAAACCATCATCGGCATCCGCAAACAAGCCCGCGCCAACAAGGACTGGGCCACCAGCGACCTCATCCGCGACGAGCTGGCCAAATACGACATCGTCCTCAAGGACGGCAAGGAAGGCACTACCTGGAGCTTGAAATAAGTTAGAAGTTAAGAGTTAAAAAGTTAGGAACTAAAATGAGGGGACGCTGTCTCTTGGTTTTGTTTTGCGCCTTAGGCTTTTCCTCGATTTGCATAGGACAGTCTTTGTATTATGAGCCTGGCTTCGACGTGGGTCATTACACCCCGTTCAGTGAGCGGCACAAGTACATTTCGGATTACATGCAATACGGCTTCGACCTCCGAATTGGACTCCAAACCAAGGGCGAAAAACAGTGGCAACAGAAATACGCTTACCCCTCTTATGGACTGCTGCTTGGCTTTACTCACAATACCTTAGACAGCGTCATTTATTACACGCATGACGGAAACCAATACGGTCCCATCGGGGAGTGTTTTTCGTTGGCCGGCTTCATCAATGGGCCGTTTTATCGTGGCAAGAATTGGTCGTTCGATTACGATATCATCTACGGTGCCGACCTTTGGACTCGACACGGCAACGAAATGTTAGGCTCGGCACTGAATTTTCACGTCAGCTTCGACGTTGGCCCAACCATCAAACTCACAGAGCATTTGGATTTGGCTGCACGTTATCTCTATTACCACTCCTCCAACGGTGCCACTTTCCTTCCCGACAACGGCGTCAACAGCCACAGTTTCAGGCTGGCGTTGCGCTATCATCCGAAGGGACGGCTGGACTTCATCCGCGACGACCGCGAGTCTTTCGTGAAGCAAAACAACTTCTTCGTCTCGGAAGGCATTGGCTGGCTGCAAACCTACACCAAACAAGAAGGCCAGTTGCCCAACGAAACGCCTTTTTTCATCGGTAACACGTTGCGTTTTGGTTTTTCGCGACAGTTCAACCCAATGTTTCGTTGGGATGTCGCTATTGACCTGCTGTGGACTGGAGAAACCCGTTATTGTCACAAGCTTGCCAATGAACAATACAACTTTTGGAACTCATCACACATAGCCACCTCTGCCGATTTTGAAATTCTTTTCGGGCGGTTCGCCTTCAACGCCGGAATGGCCTATTACCTTTACCACGGTTCGAAATATCTTCCTGAATTCTACACTCCCTACTATGAGCGGGTTGGCTATAAGTTATACTTTGGCAAGGCCAACCGGATGTTCATAGGCACATTGATGAAAATCCACCTTAATTCCATCGATTATATCGAATGGACTTATGGACTATTGTTTTAAATCATGAAAAAATCATTTTTACTACTATTTGGGCTTTTACTCGCACCTACTTTCATTTTTTCACAAACCCAAACCAAACTTTGGAACGACCCACGCAACATCTGGGAAGCTGACACTCGTCTGGGAAAATACTTTCCTTTTGAAGAGCGTCACGCTTACATGAAGGCGCTTCCTCAATACGGCATCGACCTGCGTGTAGCCCGACAAACCGACGGTCGCAAACAATGGGAAAAAGATTTCAACTACCCTATCTTCGGCGCTTTTCTGCGTTTCGAAAAAAACAACGTGGATAGTGTCGAATATATTGGCCGCGATGGAAACGGCTATGAGAAAGTGACTTGGCGTGCGCTCGGCGACTGCATCTCGACGGGTGGCTTCATCAATGGACGTCTTTATCGCGGCAAATACTGGTCGTTCGACTATGACCTCATGGGCGGACTCTCGTTCTGGACCAGACACGGCGATGAGTTTATCGGCTCTGTTGTCAACGTGCATCTTGCCATCGATGCTGGCCCGACCTTTATGATTGAAGACAATTTCGACCTATTGGTGCGTTATCAGTTCTCGCACTCTTCCAATGCAGCCTTGCGTCTGCCCAACTGCGGCATCAATGTGTTCAGTTGGTTGGTGGGCTTGCGTTACCATCCCAATGGGCGACCAGAACTGATTCCCAAGGAGAAGCCTCGTCCCAAGTTCCAAAAAAGCACGGCCCTCTTTGCCACCGAGTCGTTCGGCCTCTTGCAAACCAACGAATGGATGCGGAGCTACCAAACCGCCGACGGCACCATGGTCAGCGACCTGCCCAACGAACGGCCTTATTATTTCGCCGATGTCATTCAACTCGGCGTGCACCGTCAGTTCCATCCCAAATTCAGCTACGACGTGGCTTTGGACTTCGGCTGGACTGGCGAGACCAAGCGCATGTTCGAAAAGGCACACCAAATGTATGCCGAAGGACATGAGTACTTTTCTGGCGATGATGCCATTCCCTTGATGGAATACAATTTTGCACGGGGTCTGCATCTTGCTCCTTCGGCGATGTTTGAGATCAATTACAACCGTTTTGCGTTTTGTATCGGTGGTGCCTACTACCTTTGGCATGGCATCTACTACGGCACTGACCAGAAGAAGACTTGGGGCTTGGCCGAGTCATCAGAAAGTAACTTCGAGGACACCTACCTGCCGCCTTGCTACCGCACTTTCTATGGCCGTTTAGGATTCAAGTATTATTTAGGCGAGAGCCACAACATGTTCGTCGGCTCATTCATGAAAGTCCACGAGGTCGTCATCGACTACGCCGAATTCACTTTCGGAATGAATCTTTTCAGTTGGAAGGACAAGCAGCGGTAAGCCTCATTCGCCGTAATCGACTTCATTGAGGAAATTGCCCATCTCGTCGTAGTATTTCCACTTACCACAATGTTTGTCGGCCTTGTAGAAGCCTTCCCACCGTAAATTGCCATTTTCCCAATACACCGTGGTGGCACCATCCATCTTGCCTGCCTTGAAGAAACCTATGCTTTGGGGACGTCCGTCTGGGAGATAGGCCTTCCATTCGCCCTCGCGTTTGCCATCCTTCATGAAGCCTTCCATTTTCACCTGACCAGATTCATAATACTCAATTTCCTTCACGCAATCGCCTGATTTATTGAACACCTTCACATATTGTGGCTGACCGTTTGGGAATGACCCCTCCACCTTTTCCGTCAACTTGGGCGTACACGCCGCCATCGCCAAAACCGTGGCCAAAAACAAAAACAATTTTTTCATATTCGTTGAATTCTAATTACAAATCATCTGTCGTCCCTATGGAACTATCTGTTGAAAATCAATCTTTCCCCTCTATTCTCCTCGTGGAAAATTCCGTTCTCGTACACCAAATTGCCGTTCACAAAGGTGTGAGTCACCAGCGAATGGACTTCTAAACTATCGTATGGCGTCCAACCGCATTTGGAATACTCGTTTTTGTTTGAAATACAATGGTTTGCGTTCATTTCCACCAACACCATATCAGCATGATAGCCTTCGCGAAGGAAACCACGACGGACAATTTGGTACAAAATGGCAGGATTGTGGCACATCAATTGCACCAACAACGGCAAACTCTCCTTTCCCAACACGTTCACCATGACATCAAGCGAATGCTGAATGGACGGGAATCCCGACTTACTCGTGAAATAATCGCCCGTGAGCTTCTCCTCAAGCAAATGCGGTGCGTGGTCGGTGCCGATGGTGTCAATCAAACCCGTTCTCAGTGCGTCCAACAAAGCCTTCTTGTCGCGGCTCGACTTGATGGCCGGATTGCACTTGATGGCGAAACTCTTGTCCTCGTAATCGTGCTCGTCGAACCACAAGTAATGAGGACAAGTCTCTGCCGTTATCTTTTTGTCTTTCAAAGGAATGTCGTTTCTAAACAACGGCAATTCTGCTTTCGTCGAGATATGCATCACATGCAGTCTTGCGCCAAACTTTTCGGCCATGTCGACGGCCTTGGATGACGACTTATAGCAAGCCTCCGAAGTGCGCACAAAAGGATGGATTCCCGCGTCGGCGATGACTTCCCCCTTGGCCGCCAAGTCCTTGCAACGCACCGTGTTGGCATGAATCATTTGCTCGTCCTCGCAATGTGCGGCAATCAAACATGGCGACTCCCTGAACAAGCGCACTAAAACCTCATTCTGGTCAACGAGCATATTACCCGTGCTTGACCCCATGAACAGTTTGATGCCACACACCTGCTTGGGATCAGTCTTCACCACTTCGGCGAGGTTGTCGTTGGTCGCACCAAGATAGAAGGAATAATTGGCCAAAGACTTCTCTGCAGCGAGGTCAAATTTCTGTTGCAGAAGCTCTTGCGTAGTTGTCTGCGGATTGGTGTTGGGCATGTCCATGAAAGAAGTCACGCCACCCGCCACGGCTGCGCGGCTCTCAGTGTAAATGTCGGCCTTGTGTGTCAAGCCTGGCTCACGGAAATGCACATGCTCGTCGATGATGCCCGGAATGAGGTATTTCCCTTGAGCATCAATGATTTGAGACGAACCTGTATCGAAAGTCTCGCCTTCGCGCACAATCTTGGCAATCTTGCCATCCGAAACAAAAACACTTGCCACAAAGGTCTGACCTTCGTTGACAAGTGTCGCATTTTCAATATAATAGTTCATTAGACTTTTTTTGGTTTGATTTTTCCTGTCAGGCCGCGCCAGCGCAAATTGATGACACCAAAAACGGCCTCGCGGAAGATGCCCTTGCTCATCTTCGACTGCCCTTCGCGACGGTCGGTGAAAATAATCGGCACTTCCTCAATCTTGAATCCTAGCTTCCACGCGGTGTATTTCATCTCAATTTGGAAGGCATAACCTACGAATTTGATTTTGTCTAAATCTATGGTCTCAAGCACTTTGCGAGTGTAGCACACGAAACCCGCCGTAGTGTCGCGCACTTTCATCCGCGTGACAAAACGCACGTAAGCCGAGGCATAATACGACATCAGCACGCGACCCATGGGCCAGTTGACCACGTTGACACCTGTTTTATAGCGCGAACCAACCGACAAATCCGCACCATTGGCGCAAGCATCGTGAAGGCGCGCCAAGTCGTCGGGATTGTGGGAGAAGTCAGCATCCATCTCGAAAACGTATTGGTAATCACGCTCCAAAGCCCACTTGAAGCCCGTGATGTACGCCGTTCCGAGACCCAACTTGCCCGACCGTTGAATCATGAACAAGCGGTCACTGAACTCCGTCATCAGACCCTTCACAATGTCGGCGGTACCATCGGGACTGTTGTCGTCGATAATGAGGATATCAAACGCCATCGGCAAGTTGAAGACGTAACGGATGATGTTCTCGATGTTTTCCTTTTCCTTATAAGTGGGTATGATGACTAAATTCTCTGACATGGACAAATTGTTTTCTTTTCAACGTGCAAAGATAGTGGAAAATTGCGCATTGTGACATACGATGACGAAAAAAAGCCCGCCCGAAGGCAGGCTTTTCAGTTTCATGGCTCAAGGAGCTTTATTCTTCCACGACGAAGTTCTTCACTTCCCAAGTGGCAGAAGCACTGGTATTGCTCGTATACTTGAACGCAATGGTAACATTCTGTCCGATATACGAAGTCAAGTCGGCGGTGGAATTGATGAAAGTCCAATCGCTACCTGAAGGCCATTGGCTGAGACTCAGTTCAGTCCAAGTGGCTTGGAGGACTTCACCGCTATAATCGGTAGAAATCATCACGAACAAGGCACCTTGCGGCGAGGCGTAGTTGACAGCTTGTTCAAAACTCAACTTAGCAGCACTGACACCTGTCAAATTGATGGCAGGTGACACAAGCCAGCTCTCAGCGTAATAGGCCTGACCAACATAAGCACTGGCTTTCATGCAAGAATACGACGGAGCATGTTGCCAAACGTAAGCCAACTCAGAAGGTATCAACACATCTTGAATCGTAAAGTTGCCTTGACCGTTCGCGAAAGACTCAGAGAAAATCTCATCGCCCTGAGGAGGTGGCGTCACTCCACCTTCCAAAACGAAGTCATTCACAGTGCCACCGCTGTCACGCAGACCAGCCTGACCGAAATACTTGCGAAGCTTGCCGTTCACAGCCAGATGTTTACCCAAATTGTCAGGATTGTCCATCAAGTTGACTTCTGTACGAAGCGGTTTACCCGCAGGCAGATTGACGATGATGCATTGGCTGATCTCTCGGCAAGTAACCTCATCGGCAATAACCACATTGGTGGCCAAGTCGAACGGCGCATTCCAGTTAACGTCGGAATTGCTCGTGACCGAGCTCAGACCCGACTTCACCGCTCCCACAATATAGCCATGCACCCAAGCAATGGGTTCTGCGCTCTGTTGACCAATACCAGCTGCTACATTGTATGGGTCACTAGCTGTGCCACTACCTTCTGGGATTCCTGGTGTAGGCGGATCGGGCGGAGTCACGCCACTGCCTTCCTCAATGGTGATGCTCTGAATCTCCATTGTGCCAGCCTTACTGTCGGTAGAAAGATATTTCACAGCGAAAGTGACCGTCTGACCAACATAATCGGTCAGCGAGATCTCCGTAGCGATGAAGTCATTCCAGTTGCTGCCCTCCGTCAAAACGGCAGGCACCTGTGTCCATCCGGCCATATTTGGATTTGCACCCCAAGTGTAATTAGTTGAAGCCCAAATGGTCACTTCTTCATTGATATTGTTGAAGTAACGGCCAATATACACCATGGTCATCTTGGCATCATTCACGCCCGTAATGGCAACAGGTGAGGAAATGAGCCAATCTTGGTTAGCATAGTAGCTACCACCGACATAACCCGTCATCTTTGCTGTGTTGTAATCGATTTCCCACGATTGGCCTCCCAGTACATCGTAAGTCATGTATGTACCAAATTCAGAAGTAAAGCTTTGTGCATAAGGCAAACTTTGCACCTCACCTCCTGTAGGAGGCGTCGATCCACCACCTTCTTCAATCGTGATGCTCTGCACTTCCATTGTGCCAGCCTTGCTGTTGGAGGAAGTGTAGACCAACGCTAAAGTGACCGTCTGGCCAACAAATTGCGTCAACGAAATCTCAGCCGCAATGAAGTCGTTCCAATTGCTGCCTTCCACCAATGAAACTGGAAGTTGAATCCAAGAAGCCGTTGTTGGGTCGCTGCCCCAAGAATAATTCGAAGAAACACAAATTTTGATTTCTTCGTTAATATTGCTGAAATAACGACCAATATAGTATATGGTCATCTTAGCCTCACTCACGCCCGTGATTGCTACTGGAGAAGAGATGAGCCAATCCTCATTGGCATAATAGCTGCCACCAACATAACCCGTCATCTTGGCCGTGTTGTAGTCGATTTCCCAAGATTGGTCACCATAGGCATCATAAGTCATGTAAGTGCCAAACTCAGAGGCAAAGCTCTGCGTGTAAGGCATGCTCTGCACCTCACCACCCGTTCCTGGAGGTGGCGTCGGGCCGCTACCCTCTTGGATGAGGATGCTCTGTACCTCGATGGTACCAGCTTTCTGGTCGTCAGAAAGGTATTTCACAGCAACAGTGACTTTCTGTCCTGCAAACTGCGAAAGGTCAAGTGTGGTATTGCTGAAAGTGCTCCAGTCACTGCCTGAGGTCCACGAAGCAGGCACTTGTGTCCATGTGGCCAACGTCGGGTCACCAGAAGTATAGTCGGTGGAAACCTGAATGGTGATATCGTCATTCAAATTATTGAAATAACGAGCAATATATGACATCGTCATGCTTACATTCGTCACACCTTCCAAAGAAACCTGTTTTGAAATCAGCCAGTCCTCATTGGCGTAATTGGTATTGTTCACATAACCCGTCATCTTAGCCGTGCTATAGTCAATCTCCCACGACTGCGAGCCTAACACATCATAAGTCGTGTAAGTACCAAATGAAGAGGTGAAGTCTTGATAATAAGGCAAGTCAGCATCACCACCAGGAACATAGCCTTCAAACTCCAATTCCCTCGCTGAACGGATGTAAAGTTGCCAAGTGCTGTTGTAGACAGAAGCGATGGCAACCAAGTTGCCTGTGCCTTGCGGCAGCGAATCGTTGGCGAAATTGGCATAGTTACTCGTGCGCACGATAACAGTCTGTGAATAATCGGTCGGGTCAGCCAAGGTGCGATTTCCGTATGTGTTCGGGTCGGCGAAGGTATTCTGCTCAGTGAATTTCACATTCTCCAAGCGGACCAAGCCTGCTAAGTGTTGACCAGCGTTGATATTGGCAATGGTGGTCAGTTTGGGTTCAATCGGCTTGTTGTTGGCCAGAATGATGATGTGGCCGTCAGCCTCAAAGTTGCTCAACTGGGGTAGATTGTTGTACATGGCATAGGTGACATCCTTCAAATAGATGCGGACGGAGTCACCGATGCGGACGCCGCTGACAGCATTGAGGTATAGCTCAATAGCGGCACCCGTGGCGCGGTCCTGCATGAAGGCGGCTTTGTAAAGATTGCCCGACTGCTCATCGGCAGTAATGATGCCATACACCGAGGCGTCTTCCGAGAACACAGTGCCCGGCTCCATCGCAAGGATTTGGTCAATGGTGTAAACCGTGCCTATCGGAAGATCCTGGATAGGCGGTTGCGGATACTCTTTCTTGCAGGCAGTGAACATCACGCCCACCATAGCAAGAAGCAGAAATGCGTTTAATACTCTGTTTTTCATTGTATTTGGTGTTTATTGTTATTATTCAAGATTAGGTTGGGCTTTCGACAGGCTCAGGCACCTTCAACCTCTGTTTGAGCAAAGGTCCCTGAGCTTTTCGATGGGCGTATTTACTTCCTCACAGTCAAACTGATGAAATAATTAAGTCCGTACATATAGGAATATTTCTCTGGGAACATATCGGGATTGTTGGCGTTGAAGCGCAGTTGCTCGTAACCGTAAAGAATGGTGTTTTTGTTGTTGAGCAGGTTGTTGATGCTCAAGTTGAACAGGAAATAATAGCCTTTGTAACGCTTTGAGAAACCGCCGTAGAAGTCAAGGGTAAAGGCAGGCTTCATCGGAGTTTGAGTCAGCACATCTTCAATGCGGATGTCGCCCTGGGCGTAATGCAACATGCCTTCCTCGGTGTGGTTGTAAGGGTTCACATCGAAGTACATGTTGGCCAAATAGTTACCGTTCAGGCTCACCCACCAATATTTCGGCGAATTATACTTGATGCCCAACGAGGCCACCGTCTCGGGACCCGAGGAAACGTGATAGTCTTTCAGGTAGGCCACACTGTTTTGGATGTAGGCCGTGGCATTGTTGTCGTCGTAGACCGAGAAGAAGGGGTTGTTGTTGTACACATGTATGCCGTTGGCCGCCGCCGCTTGCAGGGTGATGGTCGGGGTGACATTCCATTCCGCTCCCATTTCCACGCCAAGGCTCTTCTGGTTGATGTTCGTCATGATGAAGTTGATGAACTCGCTCGTATAGGAATTGGCACTGGTCGTCGTGTTCTGATAAACATTCTCGCAATAGAAGCTACGGTTCCAAATGAGGTTCCGGTAAGTGTAATAATATCCTGTCAGGCGGAACTTGAAGTTTGGCGAGCGGTAGAGGTAGCTCAAGTCAATGGCATTAATACGCTCGCTCTTCAGGTCGCCCTCCACAACCGTGTTACGGGTGCGCGGTGACACATAAATATCCCTGAACTGAGGAGCCTGCATCATGTAGGCCATGTTCAACACGATATGGTTACGCCCGTTGATGGCATAAGTGACGCCGGCCTTCACACTCGGGTCTAAGAAGTTGTGCATTTGGTCGTTGCCTAAAGAATTGTCGACGAAGGAGCCACTCTTCCAAAGACCCTCGCGCCAAATCTGCGTGAACGAAAGTTGTGCGCCCAAATAGAGGTCGAAGTTACCTATGAGCCAATCCAATTGATCCCAAATGCGGCCGTAATTACGATGGGCGTAATAGTTATAGCTGATGATATCGCCAACCTTGGCCACGTGGTTGGGGTTGTTGAGATCGGTTTGACATTCTTCGGCACCGTTTTCAAGGTTTTCGGCATACTTATTAATATCAAAGTAGTAATCGCCACCAAGAAGGTCATTCACGCTCTCGTAATAATGTGTCCGCGAAGAGCTTACGTTGAAGCCTCCTGTCATGATGAGGTTAGGCTTGAACTCATGCTTGAAGTAGGTGGCATTACCCATCTGCAGCTTGTCATAATGGCGTTCAGCGAGGATGTATTTGGAAGCGTTTCCCGTGATGGTGTTGCCTTCTTGTCCATTAGCGTTTTCCACGGTGAAGAGGTGGTTACGGTTGGCGGTGTAGAGACCGTCCCAGTCAATTTGGGTGACTTTTGGGTCTCGGTTACGCCATGCCTCAAACTGAGCCTCGATTTCAGCAGTGCTATGGGCGTTGGTCATATAATAGCTCGGCAGGTTTTTGTAATAGTCGGGACGCGGATCGGGAGCTTCACCCCATTCCAGCGAAGTCTGGCCAGCCTTGCCAGCAAAATAGTAGGCCGTGGTCTGGAAGGATGTCTTCTTATTCGGTGTCCAATACCATGTGAGACTGGCGAAAGGTTGGTGATAGGTGCTCACACGTGAGTTGCGGACAACCTGCGTGCCGTTTTCGTCGATGGTCTGATAGCCCCAGTTGGGATTGTAATAGTTGGAACCGACAAGGTCAAAGGCTTCCTGCACCACGGGTGCCGAGCCACCGCGCTGCGAGGGCGCACCGAACACGGTGAGGTCGAGGCTGTGCTTGTCGTTGAACTTCTTCTCCACGGAGAGGAAATAACTGTAGGCTTGGTAGAAAGAACCTTCCGTGTAGCCCGTCACGGTGCTATACAAGTTGTTCTTCCAATTGGAATCGTAATTGCCATTGGAATGAATTCCTGAATAGCGCCCACTAGCGGCAGCCATCAAATACCAGCCCTTCCCTATCTCGCCTGTGCCGATGGAGGCCATGGCACGGTGGTTGTAGGAACGGTTGCTGAAAGCATAGCTCAGGGAGATTTGTTTGCGGTACTCCGAGGCTCGGGTCGAGTAGGCCGTCAGGCCACCTAGGTTGCCGAAGCCAGCGCCAGTCTTGCCAAGGCCTTCTACAAGGACTGAGTTACGGAAAGCGTCGTTCAGTCCGCCCCAGTTGGAGAACACGGGGCGACCCGTCTCAGGATCATTCATTAGGATGCCGTTGATCATCACATCGCTGTACTTCGAATCGTTGCCGCGCACACGGTAGCGCAACGAGCCGAAGTTGTAGGCCGCGATGCTATTGAACACGTCACGCGACGAGTTCAACAAGGTGGAGGCATCGTTCACCGAGGTGGAGTTGTCATCGAAGTCGGAATCCAACAGAATCACCGTCGGCACGTCTTGTTGGTTAAGGTCGGTGGTATCGATGATCTGGGCCGTCATTCGCCCGACCAACAACACCGCGACCGTTAGGAATAGAAATTTCTTCATATTGAACTTGTTATAATTTGCACAAATCTGACCAAAGTTAGAAGTGGCAAAGTTAGAAAAAGTTATTTTACATTGAATGGTTTTTGACGGATTTTTTTCCTACTTTTGCAGCGTTCATCAACGCAAACACCTCAATTAATTATGAATAAGCATTTCCTTTTCGCACTTGTTTTTTTGGCCTTAGGCTTCAATATTTCCTGCGCGTTAGCACAAGAAAAGCAGGCCTACAAGGTCGGCCTGGTCGGCTTCTATAACCTTGAGAACCTGTTCGATACCATCAACGACCCGAACAAAAACGACGAAGAATTCCTACCCCAAGGCACCAACCAGTGGAACACCGAGAAATACTTGAACAAGCTCCACAATATGGCCTACGCCATCTCCACCATCGGCACAGACTGGTCGCCCGACGGCGTGGCTGTCCTCGGCATGTCGGAGATGGAAAACCGTCGTGTGCTTGAAGACCTCGTGGCCCAGCCCGAGCTTGCAGACCGTAACTACCAAGTGGTGCATTACGACTCACCCGACCGCCGCGGTGTGGATGTGGGTCTGATTTACAATCCCAAGTATTTCAAACTGACGAGCAGCAAATCCTACCGCACCATCGTTCCCGACGACCCCGAGTTCATCACCCGCGACCAATTATTGGTCAGCGGCCTGTTTGACGGCGAAATGATGCACTTCATCGTCATGCACTGGCCTTCGCGTGCAGGTGGCGAGAAACGCTCGATGCCCGGCCGCAAAGCCGCTGCTACCTTGTGCCGCCACATTGCCGACAGCATCTTGCGCGAGGACCAAAATGCCAAAATCATCATGATGGGCGACTTCAATGACTATCCAGACAACAAAAGCGTGACAGAATACCTGCGTGCTTCAGGCGACATGAAAGACCTGCGCGACGGCGAATTCTACAATCCCATGTATGACCTCCACAAAAAAGGCTATGGCACCAACTACTACCGCGACGTGCCTGGCGTACTCGACCAGACCGTGCTCAGCCCTGCCCTGCTGCCCACCGACTACAGCTCCTACCAATTCAAGAACGCGAAGGTGCACAACAAGGAGTTCCTGAAACAGCATGGCGGCAAGTACAACGGCTATCCCTTCCGCACTTTCGGCAGCGGCGTGTGGATGGGCGGCTACAGTGACCACTTCCCCGTGTATGTGATTCTGCTAAAGAAAGCTTAAAATCCCTTCAAAACCTGATACAGTCTCCGCGTGGGCAGACCCATCACATTATAGAATGAGCCTTCCAAGCCGCTGATACCCACATAGCCGATCCACTCTTGGATGCCATACGCCCCAGCCTTGTCGAAAGGCTTGCAATGCGCTATGTAATAGTCGATTTCGTCCTTTTCCAAAAAAGCAAACGTCACTTGCGAAATGGCTGAGAATGACTCGCTTTTTTTCGCCGTTCGTACTGTGACACCCGTCACCACATGATGCACCCTGCCCGAAAGCTGCTTTAGCATCCTGAAAGCATCTGCAGCGTCTTTTGGCTTGCCCAAAATCTCCCCTTCGGAAATCACCACCGTATCGGCAGTAATCAACAGATAATCAGCGGGAATCTCGTCATCAGTGAAAGCCAACGACTTTTGCAGGCTCAGGTATTGCGGAACCTCGTCCAAAGGCATGTCGGTGGGAATGTTTTCGGGCGTTTCCTTGGTTAAAATCGTGAAATCCACGCCCATGCCACGCAGCAATTCCTGTCGGCGCGGCGACTTGGAGGCCAAAATGACCTTGTATTTCTTCAAATTGGAAAGCATAGCCAAACCATTTACCATGAATACGCCTCAGCGGTCATCCACTTGCCCTGCACCTTCAGCACTTGCTCAATCACATCACGCACGGCACCTTTGCCGCCTTCTTTCGAACTGATGTATACGCTGATTTCACGCACCTCAAGCGCGGCATCGGCGGGACAGGCCGGCAAACCCACAGCCTGCATCACACGAAGATCGGGGATGTCGTCGCCCATGAAGACGATTTCCTCTGGTTTAAGGCCTTTTTCCTCCATGTATTCTTTGAGTTTCAGGAGTTTGTGAGGAATGCCCGTAAACACGTCAGTCACACCGAGGCTGTTCATCCGCACTTCCATTGAGGGACAAATCGCACCCGAAATGACCGCCACATTGTAGCCCAATTTGGTGGCCAATTGCAAGGCAAAGCCGTCTTTCACGTTGGTGGCACGCCACGGATGGCCGTCGTGGTCGGAATAGACCTTGCCGTCGGTCATCACACCGTCATAATCGAAAATGAAGGTCGTTATTCTCTGAAATCTGTTGTTGATGTCCATAGTATTGTCTGTATTCATGGCCCAAAAATAGGGAAAACTTTTGTTTCAACGGCACGAAGTGAGTCAAATCTTTGAATCAACGGAGTTAAATTTTGTGAAATTAAGCACCATTAAGCAAAAAAGCGTAATTTTGCACCTTATTTAATATGGAATTATGAGAGTCAGACACCAAACGGATAATGCCGAAGAAATTGTGGCCGCAACGATAGAGGCCATGGAATCAGTGAAAGGAAAGGAAATCGTCACGTTGGACTTGCGCGAAATCACCACTGCCGTGACGGATTATTTTGTCATCTGCCACGCCGCTTCCAAGACGCAGGTAGATGCCATTGCGGACAAGGTTGAGGAGTTGGTTCTAGAGAAAACTCAGGTCAAGCCCTACCACGTCGAGGGCCGTGAAAATACGGAATGGATTTTGATTGATTTTGTGGATGTCGTTGTCCACATCTTTTTGGAGTCGAAACGGAGCTTCTACAAATTGGAGGAACTTTGGGCCGATGCCGAAAGGATTGTCAAGAAAAACGAAGACTAACAAAATCAGAAACTTACAATGAACGACAACAACAATAACGGCGGCGGACAGCCTCAGCAACCTGCCTCCCAAAAACAACCCAACCATAATCCCAAAGGTAAACGGCGTTTCAACCTCTATTGGATTTATGCCATCTTGTTCGCCGTGCTGATCGGGATACAATTCATCAGGCGCGACAAGAACGCCGAGAAAGAGGAAATCGACCAAGGGCAGTTTATCGAACTGCTTCAAAACCAAGAGATTGCGAAGATTGAGTTGATCAACAGAGAAGATGCCGAAATCTATCTCAACGAGAAGGGCTTGAAGAAGAACTTCCCTGACTCGCAAGTGGTGAGCGGTCCCTCCTTGAAACCCAACTACACCTATAAAATCGGCTCGCTCGACCGTTTCGAGGAGAAGGTAGAAAACGTGCAAGAAGGCATCGACGAGAGCGAGCGCGTGCATATCAAGAACGTACGACGTAGCAACTGGATGTCGGATATCGTCGGCTGGCTCATTCCCATGGCCCTGCTCATCGTGTTTTGGATTGTCATCATGCGTGGCATGGGCAACAACATGGGCGGTGCAGGAACCATCTTCAACATCGGCAAGTCACGTGCCCAACTCTACGACAAAAACAGCAATACCGTCAATGTCACTTTTAAGGACGTGGCGGGCTTGGAAGAGGCCAAGGTGGAAATCATGGAAGTCGTTGATTTCCTGAAGAATCCGGAGAAATACACCAAATTGGGCGGCAAGATTCCGAAGGGCGTGCTCCTCGTTGGCCCTCCCGGAACAGGTAAGACCTTGTTGGCTAAGTCGGTGGCGGGCGAAGCCAACGTGCCGTTCTTCAGCCTGTCGGGTTCCGATTTCGTGGAGATGTTTGTCGGCGTGGGAGCCTCGCGCGTCCGCGACCTGTTCGGCAACGCCAAGTCGAAGGCTCCGTGCATCATCTTCATCGACGAAATAGATGCCATAGGACGCGCCCGTGGCAAGAGTGCCATCACCGGAGGCAACGACGAGCGCGAAAGCACATTGAACCAACTACTTACGGAGATGGACGGTTTCGGCACCAACTCAGGTGTCATCGTCTTGGCTGCCACCAACCGCGCTGACATACTCGACAAGGCATTACTCCGTGCTGGCCGTTTTGACCGTCAAATCTATGTGGAATTACCTGACATTGTGGGGCGTAAGGAAATCTTTGAAGTCCACATGCGTGGCCTGAAGCTCGGCAACGATGTCGATAAGGAGTTTTTGGCCAAGCAGACTCCTGGTTTCTCGGGTGCTGACATCGCCAACGTGTGCAACGAAGCCGCACTGATGGCCGCCCGAAAAGGCAAGGAAATCATTGAGAAACAAGACTTCCTCGATGCCGTCGACCGCATCATCGGCGGTTTGGAGAAAAAGAATAAGATTATCACCGCTGAGGAGAAGAAGGTCATCGCTTATCACGAGGCTGGTCACGCCACCACGAGTTGGCTGCTGCAATACGCCCATCCGTTGGTCAAGGTGACCATCGTGCCGCGTGGCAAGTCGCTGGGTGCCGCCTGGTATCTGCCTGAAGAGCGACAAATTACGACCAAGGAACAGATGTACCACGAGATGATTGCCACCTTGGGCGGTCGCGCCGCCGAGCAGGTCGTCTTCGGCCAAATCTCCACCGGTGCCCTCTCCGACCTCGAAAAGGTGACCAAACAAGCCTTTGCCATGGTGACCTATTACGGTTTGGACGAGGAAATTGGCAACCTAAGTTATTATGACTCAACGGGTCAGCAAGACTACAGCCTGACTAAACCCTTCAGCGAGAAGACCGCCGAGACCATCGACAAGCGCGTGAGTGTCATCGTCGAGAAGGCCTATCAAGACGCCATCGCCATCCTCAACGAGCACCGCGACGGCCTCAGCCAGTTGGCCAACAAACTCATCGAGGAGGAAGTCATCTTCGGCGAAGACCTTGAACGCATCTTCGGCAAACGGCCTTGGGGCAACTCGGAAGACGAAAAGCTGAAGGATGCCGCTACGAAACAAATTGAAAACCAACAAGAAACAAACGCATAAACCATGGCATGGGGTAACAAAGGAGACAACAAGGACACCACTTACAAAGAACAGATTTTAGCCAAGGTGCGCAATGCCCTCATCGAGAAGCAGGAAGCGCTTTTCAAGGACGTTGACCAGCGTACCGAGACCTGGGTGCCCATCAAGGAGGAAGACGGCACGGCCATCACCTTCGCGCAAAACTTCAAGGAAAATGGTGGCATTTTTATCTATTTGGAAAGCGAGCGCGAGTTTGCCGACTGCCTCAAACAACTTGCCCCCGAAAACGGCTGGGAGCCACTGTGGTGCACCAGCCCCGCCATGCAAGCGTTGTTCGACAAATACGGGATTTCCTACACTACCTCGCCAGAGCGCGAGCCGAAGCAGAAATTGGTGAGCCTGACTGATTGTGAATGTCTCATCGCAAAAACTGGCAGCGTCCTGATCTCCGATGCGCTGACACAAACCCGCGAAGTCTACGCCCTGCCCGACATCCTACTCGTATTTGCCACGACAGAGCAAATCGTAGGCGGACTGAAAGACGCCTTCCTCACCGTGGAGAAGAAATACAAAGAAAACAAGCCTTCGCAACTCAGCATCATCACAGGCCCAAGCCGCTGCTCCGACATTGAGCAGACCTTGGTCATCGGTGCTAGCGGCATACGGCAGTTTGCGGTGTTTTTGGTGGATGAGGAATAATAAATCCGTAGGGCTGCCATACTATGACAGCCCTACAAGCATTTATTTCAATGTGTCAATTATGTTTTCGATACTGACCCCTTCTGCTTCGGCTGTATAGTTCCTGATGATGCGGTGGCGCAGAATCGGGACAGCCACGCGCTGCACGTCTTCGATGTCGGGTGAATACTTGCCTGTCAGCAGGGCGTTGGCCTTGGCTCCGATGATGAGGTATTGCGAGGCACGCGGGCCTGCACCCCAACTGAGATAACGGTTGGCCCAATCATGGGCTTTCGCAGTGTGCGGACGGGTCTTTGCCACTAAATTCACGGCGTAATCGTACACATTATCCGGCACAGGCACACGACGCACAAGCTGTTGGAAATAAAGGATTTCCTCAGGCGACAGCACGGCGTTTACCTCCATCTCCTTCCCTACCGTCGTGTTCTTCACGATGTCGATTTCCTCCTCATAGGAAGGATAGTCGAGCATGAGGTTGAACATGAAACGGTCCAATTGTGCCTCGGGCAAGGGATAGGTGCCTTCCTGCTCAATGGGGTTTTGCGTAGCGAGGACGAAAAACGGCTCCTGCAATTTGTAAGTCTTTCCCGAAACGGTAATGCACTTTTCCTGCATGGCTTCTAACAAGGCGGCCTGCGTCTTGGGCGGCGTGCGGTTGATTTCGTCGGCGAGAACGATGTTGGCGAAAACAGGGCCTTTGATGAACTTGAACTGCCGCGACTCATCGAGAATCTCGGTGCCCACAATGTCGGAAGGCATCAGGTCGGGAGTGAACTGGATGCGGCTGAAACTCAAGCCCAAGGCCTTGCCTATCGTGTTCACCAACAAAGTTTTGGCCAAGCCCGGCACGCCGACAAGCAGCACATGACCCTGGCAAAAGATGGAAAGGATGGTATTGTGGATGATGTCTTGCTGTCCAACGATGACCTTCCCGATTTCCTTGCGAAGGGCCTCGTATTTCTCCACAAGGGCTTTGGCACCGTCAATATCTGAATTAAAGTTTGTCATTTGATGTTCCAATCATAATAAAATTCACAGTCAGAGAAATTCTCGTCGAGGCGGATGTAGGCTTTGGCGGCCTTGTCCGACACCCATTGGCCAATGGCCTGTTGTTTTTTCATGTTTAAGGCCCAACCTTGGATGAGATTGTAGTCGTCCTTGAGGTTGGCTTGGTGTGGATCGATTTTCTTCTTCACCATCACAAGGCGGAACGCGTCCTTGTTCTCATTGGTCGTCATGGGCACGGGGTCGCTGACTTCGCCCACTTCCAAGCGGCTGATGACGAACGAAAGGTTCTTGAACTCAGGGAAATACGACTCCAGTTCAGACATGTCGGTCAAGCTGATACGATTGCCTCCCGATGCTGGATTGGTAAGGTAACCGCCGTTGCTTTTCGAGTCCTCGTCGCTGAATTTCTTACAAGCTTCCTCAAAGGTCATGTCACCATTGCGGATAAGCTGTGCCACCGAATCCAACTCGTTCTGCGCCTTTTCCAAAGCTTCTACCGGCACCTTGGCCTGAAGGAGGATATGACGGCAGTTGACCATGTTGTCACGTTTTTCGATGAGTTGGATAATATGAAAGCCAAACTCTGTCTCCACAACGTCGGAGATTTCGCCGTCACGAAGGTTGAAAGCAACTGACTCAAATTCAGGAGTCCACTCGCCTCGACCTGTCCAACCAAGTTCACCACCTTTCGTGGCAGTAGGGTCTTCGGAATAGAGTACGGCCAAGGTGGAGAAGCTCTCACCCTCAAGAATGCGCTTGCGAATCTGGTACAGACGGTCTTTCACGCGGAGCTTCTCGTCAAGGCTGACGGGCGGACGCTTCACGATTTGGCAAATCTCATACTCGGTTCCCACCATCGGGATGCTGTCTTGAGGCAAGTTGCGGAAGAAAGTCTTGACTTCACTAGGAGTGACGACAACGTGTTCCATGATTTTGCTCTGCACCTGTTGTTGCAGCAAGTTTTCCTTGGCAGCACGGCGCACCTCGTCCTTGATTTCCAAGATGGACTTGTTGAAATATTCCTCCAATTTCTCCTGTGAGCCCATCCTGCTGACGAAATACTGGATACGGCGGTCCAACTCGGCTTCCACTTGCTCGTCGGTGACGGTGATACTATCCATTTCCGCTTGGTTGAGCATGAGCTTCTGTAACAGCAACTCTTCCAAAACCTGACATTGCATCGATTTTGCCGTACCCGTAGCACCGCCTTCAAGCCGCATCTGCAAATACTGGTTCTCAATGTCAGACTGTAGAACGATGTTCTTTCCCACCACCGCAACCACCTTGTCGATTACTTGAGGCTGGCGGTTTTGGGCAAACATAGGCAATGCCAACAGAAAACAGGCCATTAATATTGAATTCCGTTTCATCTTGGTTCAATTTTTATTCATTATCATTCTGATTATTAAAAGCAGGCATCCCCACATACACCTCAAAGGCTTGGTTCTTTTTGGCTTTTTCGTATAGTGAAGCCTTCATCCGATCAAGCAGTTCCTTTTTCCTTCGCGTGAGAATGATGCTTCGTATGTTGTCGCGTTCCATCTCCAATGGCGTGACACTTTCTTCGAGCAGATAATCCTCGAAACGCACCATGCAGGTGTACTCGTTCCAATCGAAACACACGAACTTGTTCTTTTTCAAGAAGCTTTCCACGTTGAAAATCTCTATCGGGACAATGCTGGTCAACTCATCCAATCGAATCCAGTTGTCAACATCCAAATAGCTCTTCACAGCGTAATAGGTCGACAAGACATCAAGGTTTTGCAACATCAGCGTGTCGCGGTCGCTCATCAACTTGTTGAACAGGTCTTTCTGCTTGCAGTTCTCGTCGAGGATGACATAAGCCACCTTCACCATGGTCGTGTGCAACTGGAAACTGTCCTTGTTTTCTTCATAATATGCCTCAATCTCTTCCTCACTGACGATCGTATCAAGCCGTTGGTCAATGAGCTTCGTCTCATAGGTGTAAATGACAAGCGAATTGCGGTATTCTTCCACCTGTTTCTTGAGGTCAAGATCCTCCTTGCTCAAATTGTTCTCGGCCTGATGGAGCAGCACCTGCCGTTGAATCCACGAATCAATGAAGGCATTCACTCGATGCACGCTATCCATGATGCTGGTGTTTTTCGGCACAACCCCTTGAAGGTCAGATTCATAAAGATACTTGCCGTAACATTCAGCCACCACGACCTCCTTCGATTTCTTCTCAAAGAAGTCGCAGCCCTGCAAAAGCACTAGGAAAGCGAGACCGATAAGAACGCCTAATCTCTTCATTTATAAAGATTTCTAACTTTTTCCAAGACCTTCTCGTCGATAGTGACGGGATATTTCTTGTGCAGTGCTTCCATCCAATTGTTCTCCAACTCAACTTGATAGTCAGAGGTAACAAGCCCCTTGGCTTCCTTCAGCGTCTTTTGCTCAGGTCCGCGCAGTTCGCGGATGCAAACAATAACAGTGGATTGGTCGACGGTAGACGGAATCTCATTGATTGTTCCTACTTTCCATTCGGTCTGGTCAACATATTGGTTTTCACCTTTTTGATAATATCCTTTGCGAACATAGGCGTAGTTGATGCTGTCTCTCATCAGAATGCTACGGAGGCTATCCAAATGCGTTCCATTATTAATCAGCTCCTTCACTTTAGGCAACGACTCAGGCCGCGTCACAGTGACGATGGTAGCCATAGCACGGTCGCTCCACATGTATTTGTCGGCATTGCGGGCATGGAACTGCTGTAGGCCTACCGTGTCTTTCACAGCCTTATCCCACACTTCACGATCCATCAGGTCAAAGAGAAGGATGCCGTCGCGGTATTCCTGAACCATCGCCTTGAACTCGGGGTACTTGTCCTCAAGGTGCGAATCGGCATAATCCAACATCTTCTCGTTGGAAAAGGTCTCGTAAAGCTGATAGGCGTATGTGGCTGGCGTGACGTACCTCTGTGGAGTTTGTTTCTCCTTGATGTAGCTGACGAATTCACTCACCTTGGTAGGTTTTCCATCGATAGTGAACAACGTAGCATCCATATTGACATTGGCGGCAGGTTCGTAGGCCTTGCGGAGGATGGAGCTGTCCACAGTGACCATGAAAGCCTCAATGTTTTTGTCGTTAGCCACAAAACTGTACTCCTTCCTTATCTGATTGAGTACCAACTCCTCTGACTTCTTCGAACGTGAGTCTTTCTCAATGCGTTCGCTCAAGCCCTTGGATTCCTTCTCGAACGAACCGACGCCCGTCTTGCTCAATAGCTTAATAATATGATAGCCGTACATGGTCCGCACCGGCTTCCCGATTTCATTAATTTCCAACGACTTACACACCTCGATAAATTCAGGTACGATACGGCTCACGGTAAAGTTGCTCAAAGCGCCACCACGTGAAGCTGTACCTCTATCATCTGTGTATTTGCTGACTGCTTCGTTCCAGTTCTTGCCGTCTTGTTCCATCAGTTCCTTGTAGATGTTATCTGCTTTTTGCTTCATGGCGGCTTCTTCCTCGACGGATGCGTCAAAAGGCAGTTGTAGGAAGATGTGCGCCGCTTGGATGGTACCCATGGCGTCGGTGATGCTATTCACTTTGATGACATGGTAGCCAAAATCGCTGCGAACGGGCATCGAAATCTCTCCTTCCTTGGTGTTGTAGGCACCTGTCTCGAAAGGATACACCATATCAAAGACAGTGAAATAGCCCAAATCGCCACGATTGCCTTTACGAGCGGGCGACTGCTCGGTGGCTTTCATGTCCTTTGCCGAAGGGTCATCGGAATAGCGCACGGCAAGATCACCGAAATCCTCTCCATTCAAAGCCTTCTTACGGATATCCATCGCCTTGTTATAGGCTTTCAATGTGTCCGACGGCAAGGCGTGCTTGTCGCAGCGGATTAGGATATGCGAAGCACGGATATCCTTCAACTTGCGCTGGTAGGCCTCTTGCAACAATTCGTCCGTTATGTCATCGCTGCTCATGAAAGGCTTGGCCAGTTGTTTACGATAGCCTGCCAGCTCCTTTTGGAATTTCTTGGAGGTGTCCAATTGCTGGGCCTCGGCCTCCATCACTTTCATGCGAAAGTTGATGAAAAGGTCAAGGTATTCATCGACGGTTTTCTTCTCAATCACCTCGCTCTTGAGGTTGTTTTTGTAGTACACGTCCGTAAAATCCTTCACGGTGATTTTCTCGTTGCCGATGGTCATCAAAACTTCCTTGTCGAGTTTCGACTGGGCATTCAGGCATAAGGCTGGCACCATCATCGATGCCAACACAAAGGTTTTCAAAAAGTTAGTTTTTCTCATTGTCGTTATAATTGTTAATTATTCATTATATCGTCCGAAATGGGCGGTAAAATTACATAAAAACCGCCAAACTTCACCCAACATTTTTGTATAACGATGAAATTTGGCGGATAGTATGTCTCGCGACAGCGAGAATCAAGACTTCAAGACGCCTTCCACTTGGAGTCCGTCCTCAAGTACTTGGAAGTCGTTCACGGTAATCGCGTCGAACACTGACTTCACCTGCTCGATTTGACCCAAATGAATCAGGAAATAATTGTCGGGTTGCTTCTCCAACAAACCTTCCGGAATCTTGTTTTTCAACAAGCTGAGGGCGGTATTAATCAGTGTCTCGGTACCCTTACCTGCCGAAATCTGCACCAACAAATCGCTACCCCTCAACTCCTCGACAATCAAGTCGGCAGAAAGATCTTTCTTGATGACACCTAGATTGAGCGGATAGGTGACGTGAATAGTCTTTTCATCGACGCTAGCAAAGTAGATGGTTTGATTTGCCTTTTCTTGCAGGATATTCTGCAGTTCAGGGAAAGAAATGGATGCTTTCATTGTATCTAGGATTAGCAGTAATTAGAACTTCATTTTCAACTTCTTTTGCTATAATTCGGTGCTTCCTGCGTAATGGTCACATCATGCGGATGGCTTTCAAGGATGCCCGAGTTGGTGATGCGGATGAACTTGGCTTTCTTTAGGTCGTCAATGGTACGTGAGCCAGTGTAACCCATGCCTGAACGCAGTCCACCGACCATCTGATAGATGACTTCGGAGAGTGTGCCCTTGTACGGAACACGCCCTGCGATGCCTTCAGGAACGAGTTTCTTTGCGTCCTCAACATTGTCTTGAAAATAGCGGTCTTTCGAGCCTTGCTGCATGGCTTCTATGGATCCCATTCCCCTGTAGGTCTTGAACTTACGACCTTCATAAATTATTGTGTCGCCAGGTGATTCATCTACGCCAGCAAAAAGTGAACCCGCCATAATGGACGACGCACCTGCGGCCAAGGCCTTCACAATGTCGCCCGTATAGCGGATACCGCCGTCGGCGATGACAGGGATGCCTGTGCCTTCCAAGGCTTTGCAAACATCCATGACAGCAGTGAGTTGTGGCACGCCGATGCCAGCTACCACGCGCGTCGTGCAGATGGAACCAGGGCCAATGCCTACCTTGATAGCGTCAGCACCAGCCTCGGCTAGAGCTTTGGCAGCCTCAGCAGTGGCCACATTGCCCGCCACAATATCAATGTCAGGATAGTTATTCTTCAGGTTGCGCACCATATCGATGACGCCTTGCGAATGTCCATGAGCCGTATCAACGACCAAGGCATCCACTCCCGCATCCACGAGAGCTGCGGCACGTTCGAGGGTATTGGAAGCAATACCCACGGCAGCGGCCACACGTAGGCGGCCCCGTGAGTCTTTGCAAGCGTTGGGACGCGCCTTCACCTTGATAATGTCCTTATAGGTAATGAGGCCGACAAGGTGGTTGTCCTTATCAACGACGGGCAGTTTCTCAATCTTGTGCTCTTGCAGGATGTCAGCGGCCTTCTCGAAAGAAACTTCCATCGTGGTGATGAGGTTTTCCTTCGTCATCACCTCGGCGATGGGACGCTCCAAGCCACGCTCGAAACGAAGGTCACGGTTGGTAACGATGCCAACCAGCACATTGCTGCTGTCCACTACCGGAATGCCGCCGATGTGGTACTCGCTCATCAGGTTGAGGGCATCTTTCACGGTAGCATCCACATGGATGGTCACGGGGTCGCTGATCATGCCGTTTTCGGCGCGCTTCACCTTGCGCACCTCGGCGGCCTGCTTGCCAATGGTCATGTTCTTATGCAACACGCCAATGCCACCTTCCTGCGCGATGGCGATGGCCATCCGCGACTCCGTCACGGTATCCATACCAGCCGAAACCACAGGGATATTGAGGTCGATATTGCGTGAGAATTTGGTCTTCAGGCTTGTCTCGCGGGGGAGCACATTACTATAGGAAGGCACCAGAAGGACGTCATCGTAGGTCAGGCCTTCACCAACAAATTTTTCGTTATCGAGTGACATAATGTGTAGATTTAATTAATCTGCAAAGGTAGAAAAATAATCTCAATACGTGTGGAAATGGGCAAAAAAATCTCCCCCGAAAGCCTTTCAGGGGAGACTCGTGACAGCTTTGCTGTTTCTATGTTTACTTGATTCCCAACTTGGCCTTCACGTCTTTGGTGACGTCAATGGCGTCGTCGCCTACATAGACGGCAGCACCCGTGGCCAAATCCAATATGTATGAGTAACCTTTCTCCTTGCCAACGTTATTGATGGCGGTTTGGATCTTCTCTAGGATGGGCGACAACAACTCGGCGCGCTTGGCTTCAAATTCCTGCTCGGCATTGGCCTGGAATTGTTGGATTCGGTTCTGAATGTCGATAATTTCCTTTTCCTTCGACTGTTTCACCAAATTCGACATGGTGGCTTGGTTGGCCTCATAATCCTGCATCTTGGTCTGATACTCGGAGGCCATGGTTTGAAGCTGAGCCTGAAGCTCATTGTAATACTTTTCCAAGTCTTTTTCGGCCTTGGCCTTGTCAGGCATGACATCCAAGATTTCCGCCGTGTTGACATGGGCAATCTTCACTTGGGCGTTGGTCACTCCACTCATCACAAAGAGGGCGACTCCCAAAAACAAAACTCTGAACAATTTCTTCATTTTATTGATTTTTAATGATTTAACTCTATTTTTTCTCTGAATCAGGCTGCAAAGATAAGAATAATTCGTGTCCGCTTGCCTATCATGACATTATTTCTTGGTTTTTGTGCTACCGCCTGTCGTCGTTCCACTTCCCGTATTGCCTGCCTTACGGCGGTCTTCACGGCGCACAGTCTGCATGACGTTGCCCAACTGGTCAAGCACATCATCGCTCACGTCGTTCTTGTCATTGGCATAAAGGACGGACGTGCCAGAAGCAAGGTCAAGAATAAAGGCATAGTTTTTCGTCTGAGCAAGTTCCTGCATGGCAGTGTAAATCTTCTCTTGGATGGGCTGTACCAATTCGGTACGTTTCTGGTAAAGCTGGCCTTCCGAGCCGAAATACCGCATTTGCAAGTTCTTGGCTTCTTGCTCCTTGGCAATAATGGCCTGCTCGCGGGCATTTTTCTGGTCCTCAGAAAGGAGCAGTTTTTCAGTTTGATACTTGGAGTACATCTCCTCCACCTTGTCGAAAGCAGCTTTCACTTCCTGCTGCCATTTGGTCGACAAGGCCTCGAGTTCTGCTTGAGCGTCGCCGTATTCAGGAATGTTTGCCATGATGTATTCCGAATCGACATAAACGATTTTTTGGGCGCCACCTACCAACTGGGCTTGGGCACACACAATGCCGCCAAAAACCAAAGCGGCGGCCAAAACTAAGGATTTAAATGCTTTCATTTTTTCTATTATTTGTTTGTTCTGTTTTTCTTTATCAATAATCGTTCCAAATTTTCAAAGTGCAAAACCCATCACTGTTTCTATCTCCAAACTAATCAATTGATCCTCCGATAGAGAAGTGGAATTGACTATGGTTGACACCCGTGGCACCGGGAACATCATCGAAGCCATAACCCCAGTCGAGACCAAGCAAGCCGAACATAGGCAAGTATATGCGCACACCAAGACCAGCAGAGCGCTTCACGTCAAACGGGTTGAAATTCTTGAATCCGAGCCAGCAATTACCCGCTTCGACGAAGGCCAAAGCATAGATGGTGGCTTGTGGATTGAGCGACAACGGGTAACGCAACTCCATAGTATATCTCGTCATCAGGTCGCCACCCGTTTCGGTGGTGTTGTAACCCGGCGTAAGTGAGTTGTCGGCATAACCACGCATACCCACCAGTTCACGGCTATCCAAAGCCCAGTTGTTCAAACCAGAGCCTCCGAGGAAATAACGGTGGAACGGTGTAGCTCCGATTTGATCATTGAAGTGTCCCAAATAACCAAATCGCACACGCGTCATCAGCACCAGTTTTTCATAAAGCTCATTATACCAAGCTGCCTTGAAGGTCCAGCGGTGCATCTCCACCCACTTATACTTCTCATTGTCCGAAAGGGTGCTGTAGTCCTTATCGGTGAATAGCGAATAGGGCGGCGTGATTTCAAGTCCCAATTGGAACTCGGAACCACTGCGCGGATAAAGCGGTTGACTCACGGAGTTACGGCTCAAAACGATATTGTAGCTAAGCACATTGAACCTACCATTGCCGTCACCTACGTTCAAATATGCCGATTTATAGTTGTTCAATCTGTAATGCATCACATTGATTCCCTGGTAGATAGAGAAATAGTCGTCTGGCCATGTAAGACGGCGGCCCAAACCAGCTGTCACGCCCGTGCGATTGAACCAACCGTAGTCCTCTGAAGTCCTGTCTCGCATTTTGGCTTGGAACGACTGGAACACCGACACTGTCAGCGAGTTGGGTTTGCGGCCTCCCAACCATGGCTCCGTAAACGAAAATCCATAATAGATGTATTGCAAGCCATAAGTCATCACATTTAAGGACAATTTCTGACCGTCACCAGCGGGAATGGGACGCCACGCCTCCTTCTTGAACAGGTTGCGCAGGGAGAAGTTGGAAAACTGCAGTCCAGCCTGAAGTATCAGAGAACCAGCTGCATAACCGCCGGAAAAACTGATCTGGTCGGCAGCCGCTTCCTCTACTTGATACTCGATGTCGACGGTGTTGTCACTGTAGTTTGGCTTCACATCAGGATTGATGCTCTCTTGGTTGAAGAAACCCAACGTGGCCAGTTCGCGCACGGAGCGCACCACGTCGCTACGGCTGTAGAGTTGGCCAGGACGTGAATACAGCTCACGGAGCACCACATGATCGTAGGTCTTCGTGTTGCCCACCAACGTCACATTGCTGATACGAGCTTGCTTGCCTTCGTTGAGGCGTATCTCAAGGTCGATGGAGTCGTTTTCCACCTGCACCTCAACGGGATCGACGCGGAAAAAGAGGTAGCCGTCGTCCATATACAAGGAGCTGATGTCAAGCGTAGTCTCACTATAGTTCAAGTTCTTGTCGAGCAACTCCTTATTATATACATCACCTTTCTTGATGCCAAGGATGGAGCTGAGCGTCTCGCTGCTATACTTGGTGTTGCCCGTCCAAGAGATGTTGCGGTAATGGTATTTACTGCCTTCATCAACGACGAGGTCGATGCCAAGGTTCCTGTCGTCAATCCGATAGACGGAATCGCGCACGATGCGAGCGTCGCGATAGCCTTTGGAATTGTATTTGGCGATGACTTTCTGCTTGTCATCCTCGAAGTCCTTTTCGAGATAGCGTGAGGCCTTGAAGATACGCGGACGGTAATTGTCGTAGAAATACTCCTCAATGCCCGTGATGGCTTTCAGCGGTTTCAGCGTAAACACATCGGCAACGGTGTTCACCACAAGCGGTCCCAACGGATCGAGCGGGTCGAAGTGTCCGCGCTGTTTTGTTTCCTTCATGGCAGCAAGAATCTGGGCTTCCGATAGGTTGTCGTTGCCCATCACGTTGATTTTACCGATTTTCACTTTCTTTCCCTTGTCGATGTCGATAATCATGTCAACGTAGTTGTCCTTGGCAGTGTCGGCCACTTGCTGAATGTTAATATCGACATTAAGGAAGCCCTTGTCGTAGAAATAATTCTCAATGATGCGGCGCGTTTTGGTCAGCAGATGATCGGTGGCGATGTCACCGCGTGAAAGATTGATTTTGTTTCGGATGTCGTCGGCTTCGCTTTTCTTGATGCCTTTGAAAGAGAATCTTGAAATCCTCGCCCGTTCCCTGACAACAATTTGCAGGAAGACCTTGTCTCCCACAAAATCGGTGGCATTGATGGCCACATCCTCAAACATACCTTGCTCCCAAATCTTTCGGATGGCCGAAGCGATGCCATCGCCAGGGATGGAAATCGTCTCTCCCACCCTCAGCCCCGCAAGCATACTCAGCATGGAACCGTCAACATATTTCGCACCTTCCACAACGATGCCTCCGATTTCATAGTCCTTCGGATGCGAATAATCCACTTCCGAGAGGTCGTCACCGATCTGGATTTGGGCGTATGCACCATTCTCCCACGACAAAAGGAAAAAAAGAAAGACGATTATGAGTAAATATCTGTTTTTCATTAGGTTATTCATTGTCATTTCGTAACTTGCTCGCTAGTCTTGCCGAATCTGCGCTCACGGTGTTGATAGTTCAATATAGCTTCATAAAGGTCTGCTTTACGGAAATCGGGCCAATATTTTGGAGTGAAATAAAGTTCGGAATAGGCCAGCTGCCATAAGAGGAAGTTGCTGATGCGCTCTTCGCCGCTGGTGCGGACCAGCAGCTCAGGGTCAGGCATTCCTGCAGTGGAAAGATAAGATGAAACCGTGGCATCATTGATAGCTTCGGGAGCGAGTTCCCCATCTGCCACGTCTTGCGCCATGCGGCGTGAAGCCTGCGTCAAGTCCCAACGGCCAGAATAACTCAAAGCCAAAGTAAGCGTCATACGGGTGTTGTGGCTCGTGTCGGCGATGGCCTGCATTAGTTGGTCGTAATTCGACTTGGGCAAACTCTTCAAATCTCCGATAGCGTTCAGTTTGATGCTGTTCTTGTTCATCGTAATCACCTCAGCCTTGATGGTTTGTGCCAACAAAGTCATCAAGCCGCTGACTTCGGCGATGGGGCGGTTCCAGTTTTCGGTGGAAAAAGCGTAAAGCGTCAAATACTTGACGCCGAGTTCCGCCGAAGCCTCCGACACCTCACGCACCGACTGCACCGCACTCTGATGTCCGAAAATACGTTGCTTGCCACGTTCTTTGGCCCAGCGTCCGTTGCCATCCATAATGATGGCAATATGCTGAGGAAGCCTTTCTATATCAATCTGTTGCTTAAGTTGTTCCTTCAGTTCCATAATCAGAATTTGCTTAGGTTACAGCCCCGTCCGTCGGGCAGGTTAAATTTCCAGGTCAATGACACGCGAGCCATGCCGAACCAGTCTTTGTAAGAAGAATTGCCTCGCTGCTGGTTGGCGAGATAGTTTCCCGTCGGGTCGGTCAAGTCGTAGTCAACGCCATCAATGGTGACAACAGCATGGTCGGCAGAAGCGGAATAGACACCTTCTACGTCGTCCAAATAGTCGGTGAAAGTCTTCTGCATCCGCCATTCCAGTGTAGCAGCAACATGTCTCGCCAAGGAGAATTTCACACCCACGCCGAATGGGATGGAGAAACCGACGGGCATCGACTTATAAACGAGATATTCATACCACTTCGCATCGGCAGGCAATGGAGCTTCCGTATATCTCAAAGTCTTCGTTTCTTTATTAACGTACCGCAGATTTACCAAAGAATCGCCCACATTCGCGTAAGGTGTGTACATAAACACCGAAATGCCTGCAAAAATGTAAGGCGACACGTTCCTTTTCGGGTTGCCGGTATAGTATTCAAGGAAATTGAACTCGGCCTCAAGGCTGAAATCGTTGATTTTCGTCGTGAAATTCAGACCTCGTTCGGGTCGCCAATTGATAACTGCATCGTCCGCCTTCACCGTGGCATGGGCATAGTCAAAGCGGAACGTCCAGCGGCTGTCCCAATTGAACCGTACCACGCCGCCGTATTGCAGCTGCGACTGGGCAAAAGGTATCATCGGGTTCAGGTCACCCATGTAATAACTCAGACCCACATGAGGCCCAACCTCTATGGTTTTGGGGTCGTCAAATTGGGCTTTGGCTTGGAAAAATGATGCCAAGCAACACAATATCAATAAGAAACGAGTTTTTCTATACATAATTTGAGCTTGCAAATTTAGGAATTTTTCCAATGAAAACGCAAGAAATCAGTTTCTATTGTCCTTTCCCCACATCAATTTGTTGCGGATGGTGCCGAAAAAGTCCTCGCCTCGCATTCTGACGAGATTGATGCAGAAGCCCGCCTTGCGTACTTTCAGTTGCACAGAAGTATCTAAGGCACAAGTTCTTGAGTCCATGCTGAACACAAACTTCTTCTCGCGGCCCTCCACTTGGATGCAGATTTCGCTATCGTCGGGGATGACGATGGGACGCACCGTCAGGTTGTGTGCTGCGATGGGCGTGATGACAAAACTCTTCGAGCTTGGTGCAATGATAGGACCGCCCGCACTCAGCGAATAGGCAGTGGAACCCGTCGGGGTGGCCAAAAGGATACCGTCGCCCCAATAGGTATTCAAGTAAACATCATCAACAAACACCTTGATAGCCAGCAGACTATGCTCAGGATTTCGGATGACGTTCAGCTCATTGAGGGCATAACGCACATCGCCAAAGACATTCTCAGGAGAGACTAATTCGAGCAAGGTGCGCTGCTCTACGACATAGTCACCCGATAGCACACTCTCCACAGCCTTCCCGATCTCGCTCTTCGAGATACTGGAAAGGAAGCCCAAGCGTCCCATGTTGATGCCCACCACGGGCAGACCCGAATCGAGGACGAAAGGCACCGTATCCAAGATAGTACCGTCGCCGCCGATGGAAAACAACAGATCGGCTTTCAGGTCGGCGTGAGAGAGGAAAACGTCATATTGAATATCTTCGGGCACAAAGGCTTCGACAAGTTCCGAAAAAGGTTTATAAATCAATATATTCACCTGATGATCAGACAAATGCATCAGCAATTGGCGCATGTAAGCACCGTTTTCAGGCGAGAAGCTTTTTCCAAACAAGGCAATGGTCATGACGAATCTCGATTAGGGTTTCAAGGCTTTTTGTTTTTCGGCCAACGATTTGTCGAGGCCAACGAGGAAATTACGTGTCTTGTCGAGTGTTTCCAACAAAATGATTCTTTCCTCGTAGTCGCTGAACTTCTCCTTGAGGGTGGTCTTGGCACCAGCCAAAGTGTAGCCTTTCACCTTGAGCAACTGATAGATGACGTGGACATAACGCACATCGCGCTCAGTGAAAAGGCGGTTCCCTTTCTTGTTCTTGCGTGGCCGCAGCACGTCAAATTCCCTTTCCCAGTAGCGGATGGTCGAGGTATTGACATTGAACATTTTGGCTACCTCGCCAATCGAGTAATAGTATTTTCCATTGGTTTTGTTCTCTTCCATAGCTAATCCATTGTTTGCGTCGGCAGGGTCGACTGTTGCAGAATCTGTTCGTATTCGTCGGGGGTAAGGTCGTTGTAGAGGAAATTAATCGGGTCAATGGGGATGTCGTTTTTCAACACCTCGTAATGCAGGTGGACACCCGTCGTTTTTCCCGTGTTGCCGATGTAGCCCACAAGTTGTCCCCGCTTGATTTTCTGCCCTTTGCAGACGGCGGCTTTCTGGAGGTGGGCATAGCGTGTCTTGTAGCCGAAGCCGTGGTCGATGGTGACCATGTTGCCGTAACCCCACTCATTGTTTTCCACATCCGCAACTACACCATCGCCCGTAGCGTAAGCCTCCGTGCCCATCTGGGCCGAGAAGTCCATGCCGCTGTGGAATTTCGTCACCTTATAAATAGGGTCGGGGCGATGGCCGAAATATGAGGAGATGTACTTGACTTCAGTCTCCTTCAGCGGGAAAATGGCTGGAATGCAGGCCAACATCGCCTCCTTGTTGCGCGCCAAGTCGAACAATTCGTCGTATGAAACAGATTGGTGATAGAGTTGGCTCGCAATCACGTCTAACTTCTGGGCTGCCCCAACCACAGAGCCTGAGTTATGGTAACCGTAAAGGCTGGCGTATCGATCGGTACCCGAGAAGCCCGAACGCCGCACGGCAGCCGGAATCGGGTCGGCCTCAAACATGACACGATAGAGGTCGTTGTCGCGTTGTTCCATGTCGATGAGCAATAGCTCCATGTTGTCCAACTTGTCGTTCAGGATTTCATATTGCAACTTCATGTATTCCAGCTCCCTTGCTTGCATTTTCTCGTTCGGCGACTGGAAAAACGTGTAAAGCAGAATTGCGAAGAGGAACGCGCCACCCGCTATCGATAGCAACACCAGTACTGCCCGCACAATGCGCTTCGAAATGGGCATCACAAACTTCTCAAATTCCAGCGTCTTATGGTTGAAAATGTATTTCTGTTTTGCCATGCAAAAGTCAACTTTTAAACATTTTGAACGACTTAAATCAAATTCTATTGCGCAAAATTACAGTTTTTTGCGTAACTTTGCACGTTCTTTTGAAGTATTTTTAAAAATAGAATCACACAATCAACTGAAAATGAACGCCTACGAAATCAGAAATAGCTTTTTGGACTTCTTCCGTTCAAAGCAACACACCATCGTGCCTTCGGCACCCATCGTCGTCAAAAACGACCCGACTTTGATGTTCACCAACGCTGGCATGAACCAGTTCAAGGACATCTTTTTGGGCAACCAGCCCGCCAAATGGAATCGTGCCGCCGACACGCAGAAATGCCTTCGCGTCTCTGGCAAACACAATGATTTGGAGGAAGTTGGCCACGACACCTATCACCATACCATGTTCGAGATGTTGGGCAACTGGTCCTTCGGCGACTATTTCAAAAAGGAAGCCATCTCCTACGCTTGGGAATACCTCACCGAAGTGGTGAAAATCGACAAAAACAGGCTTTATGTCACCGTTTTCGGAGGTGATGAAAAGGACGGTCAACCCGCTGACATGGAGGCGTTTGGCTATTGGAAAGAACACGTTAGCGAAGACCGCATCATCTACGGCAACAAGAAGGACAACTTCTGGGAAATGGGTGAGACCGGTCCCTGCGGTCCCTGCTCCGAAATCCACATCGACCTGCGCGATGACGAAGCCCGCAAGCAAATCCCAGGCCGCGACCTCGTCAACATGGATGACCCGCAAGTGATTGAAATCTGGAACCTTGTGTTCATGCAATACAACCGCATGGCCGACGGTCACTTGGTGGAACTACCCGCCAAGCACGTCGACACGGGCATGGGCTTCGAACGCTTGGTGCGCGTGCTGCAAGGCAAGACCTCCAACTACGACACTGATGTGTTCCAGCCGCTGATTCAAGAGATTGCTAAGATGTCGGGTATCGCCTACGGCAAGGCCGAGAAGTCCGATGTGGCCATGCGCGTCGTTGCCGACCACTGCCGCGCCGTGAGCTTCGCCATCGCCGACGGGCAACTGCCCTCCAACAATGGTGCTGGTTACGTCATCCGCCGTGTGTTGCGTCGTGCCGTACGTTATGGCTTCACCTTCCTCGGCTTCGAAGAACCATTTGTTTATAAGCTGTTGCCGATTCTGGTGCAGCAGATGGAGCATAACTTCCCAGAAATCAAGGCACAACAGGAATTGGTCGGCAAGGTCATCCGCGAGGAGGAAGCCTCGTTCCTGCGCACCTTGGCCCAAGGCATCAAGCGCTTCGAGGGCTATGTGGAACAGCATCCCAAGCAAGACATTGACGGCAACTTCGCCTTTGAATTGTTCGATACTTACGGCTTCCCCATCGACCTTACCCAACTGATGGCCAACGAGAAAGGCCTCAACGTCGACATGGATGGCTTCAAGGCCAACCTTGAAGAACAGAAAAACCGCTCGCGCAAGGCCGCCGAAAAGGCCAACGGCGACTGGGTCATTGTGAACGACAGCGAACAACCCACTGAGTTTGTGGGCTATACCGACTTCGAATGCCAAAGCCACATCCTGCGTTTCCGCGAAGTGGTGGCTAAAAACAAAAAGCACTTTGAAATCGTCCTCGACAAGACACCGTTCTACGCCGAGATGGGCGGTGAGGTAGGCGACACTGGCATCCTGAACTCTGAAAACGAGACGATTAAGATTGTGAATACCATCAAGGAAAACAACTTGGTCATTCATATTACGGAACAGTTGCCGCAAAATCCCGATGTGGTTTTCACAGCAGCCATCGACACGGCGCGCCGCCAGCGCATCGCCAACAACCACAGCGCGACGCACTTGATGCACGCCGCGTTGAGGCAGGTGCTTGGCACTCACGTTGAACAAAAGGGTAGCTTGGTTGATGACCAACGCCTGCGCTTCGACTTCAGCCATTTTGCCAAGATGACGACTGACGAAATCCGGCAGGTGGAGAGAATCGTCAACCGCAAAATCCGCGAGAACATCCCCAATGTGACTTACGCCGAAATCCCGATTGACGAAGCCAAGGCCATGGGCGCGACGGCCTTGTTTGGCGAGAAATACGGTGACAAGGTGCGCGTGGTGGTCTTCGATAAGGACTATTCCATGGAACTCTGCGGCGGCTGTCACACTTCTGCCACGGGCAACATCGGCTCATTCAAGATTGTCTCGGAAGGCGCGATTGCAGCGGGTATCCGCCGTATCGAGGCCATCACGGGCGAAGCTGTGGAACGCTATATTGACGAGCAACTTGACCTCATCGGACAAATCAAGGAAACCGTCAAGTCGCCCGATTTGGTGAAAGGCGTGACTTCGCTCAGCGAACAAAACTCCGCCTTGAAGAAAGAAGTGGAACGCCTGATGCAGGAGCAAGCCCATACCGTGGCAGAAAAACTACTCGCCAACGCCATCGAAAACAACGGTTGCAAGCTTATCTTCGACACGTTGTGCTGCCCTGGCGACCAGCTCCGCAATATTGCCACAATGCTCAAGCAGATGGATGAAAACGCCATCGCCATCCTCGGTTCAGTCGTTGAGGGCAAGCCTTCACTTTGCCTAATGCTGCCCACCAACATCGTGGAAACCAAAGGCTTGGATGCCACCAAGCTCGTCCGCGAGGTAGCCAAGGAAATCCAAGGCGGCGGCGGCGGACAAAGCACCCTTTGCGTGGCCGGTGGCCGGAATGCTGACGGTCTGCCCAAAGCCATGCAACTGCTGAAGGAAAAACTGGTTTAAGATTGTAGTCATTTCATTCCCTATTGCCAGACGCAAAAGCCTGACAATAGGGAATTTACTTTGTCACGAAAAAGAGATTCAACATGGACACCTACATCATCAGAAAACAAATCCACCGTTTGCCTGGCAAGGTCATCCACAACATCCCCCTGCCAGAGCCGCAGGTGGTGGAAGGCCACGCATCGCGCAAGCAAATTGGCGAAATTTGCCGTCAATGCGGCTATCGGCAAGTGCTGTTGGTCACCGACAAGACCTTGAGCAAGCTTGGTTATGAGCAAGCCATCACACAAACCTTGACGGATGCGGGGGTAAACTATACCGTTTTCAATGAAATCAACTCCGAGCCTACCATCGCCCTCATCGAAGCGGGTCGCGAGGTGGCGTTGGAGTGCAATGCCGAGTGTATCATCGCCCTTGGCGGTGGTTCGGTGATGGACACCTGCAAGATGGTGGCCGCCGGGGTGAGAATGCCACACCTCCCCGTTAAAGCCCTGCTGCTGAAGTTCTTGCCCGTTCCTGACAAGACCTTACCCATCATTGCTGTACCTTCCACCGCCGGAACTGGTGCCGAGGTCACAGTGGGTGCCGTGGTGACCAACAATCATGGTACAAAAGGCTCCACGGTGCTCATCGGCCTTGACGTGACCCATGTAATCCTCGACAGCGAACTCACTATCCACGCGCCCCAGCAGGTGACGGCAGCTTGCGGCATGGACGCGCTCAGCCATTGCATCGAAGGGGCCATCAGCGACGTGGACGTTGACGATGCCGACGAAGAAATGTCCGAGGAAGGCGTGCGACTGATTTTGCAACACCTCCCCACCGTGATGAAGGAGCCAGAAAACATCGAGGCCCGGTTGGGCATGTGCCGAGCGGCCATGTACGGCGGTCACGCCATCAACACGCAATTGGCGGGCTATGTTCACGCCTTTGCCCACAGCATCGGAGCCAAATACCACCTCCCTCACGGACAAGCCATCTCCCTGATGCTCATGCCCGTCTTGGAATACCAGAAAAGTGCCTGCATAGAGAAATACGCCATGCTGGCCCGCTATTGCCAAATCGCCGAAGACGACGCCAACGACACCGAGGCCGCCAACCTCTTTCTGCAAGCCATTCGGGAGCTGATGGCACAATGCGGCATGGACAAACTCTCCTCTCCCGTAAAGGCCTGTGACCACGAGGAACTGACCCACATGATTGCCAAGGATTCCATCAACTATTCCGCGCCTTTTACCTTCAGTAACAACGACATAGAACAGGTTTTAATGACCGTTACCCAAAAAGAATAACCCATGAACTATACCGAAAGCGACATCCGCAACATCGTGGCCGAGCAACGGAAATTCTTCCGCACCGGCACCACCCTCGATTTGAAATGGAGGCTACAGCAACTCAAAAAACTGAAAGCCGCCGTCATCGCACACGAAACGGAGTTTGAAGAAGCCTTGGCCGAAGACCTTGGCCGAAGCCGTGTCGAAGCCTATCTTTGCGACATCGGTCCCATCATCACCGAGGTCAACGAGATGATTCATGGGCTGCGCCGTTGGGCGCGTCCCGAGCGGCATTTCAGCGGTTTGATGTGCTTCCCAAGCATGGTTACCAAAGTGTATAAGATGCCCTACGGCGTGTCGTTGGTCATCAGTCCGTTCAACTTCCCCATTCTGCTCACCATCGGCGTGGTGGCGGCAGCCATGGCTGGAGGCAACACCGTGGTTGCCAAGACAAGCTCCAAATCGGCGGCTTGTACAGCGGTACTCAAAAAGTTCTTTGCCGAAGTCTTCCCGCCCGAATACGTCACCCTCATCGATGGCGGACATGACGTGGCGGATATGTGCCTCGCCCAGCGTTTCGACAAAATCTTCTACACGGGTTCGCCTTCGGTGGGCAAGCATGTGCTGGCCGAAGCCGCAAAAAACCTCACTCCCGTGGCTTTGGAACTCGGTGGTGAGACCGGCAACTGGTGCATCGTCCGCAAGGATGCCGACCTGAAAGATGCTGCACGCAAAATTGCCTTCTTCAAGCTCTGCAACGCTGGACAAATCTGCATCAATATCAACCAAATTGCGGTGGCTGAGGAGATTGCCAAGCCTTTCATTGAGGAACTCAAAAACACATTCGTGAAGCAAATCGGGGAACACGCCGAAAGCAATCCCGAATATCCCAAGCTCATCACCGATGCCGCCTACGACAAATGCGCCAACCTCGCCGAGGAATATCGCGACCGCATCATATTTGGCGGTGTTGGCAACAAGGAAACGTGCCGCTTCGCCCCCACCCTCATCTATCCCGTCGACATCAACGAGCACATCGTACAGCACGAGTTATTTTGTCCGCTGCTGCCCATCGTCCCCTACAAGGATGCAGAAGTTGACACCCTCATGGAAACTGTTGCCGACCGCGAGCATCCTTTGGCCATGTATCTGTTTACCAAGGACATGAAGTGGGCCAACCGCATCATGCAGACCCAGCAATACGGCGGAGGCTGCATCAATGAGGTGTGCATCCACATGATGGTCAAGGGCGTTCCGTTTAATGGCACCGGCCATTCTGGCATGGGCGCTTACCACGGCGAGTGGGGCTTCAGGGAATTCACCCATCCGCAGACGGTACTTAAGGGCAAGACGCGATTCAATTTGCCTTTGCGGGAGCATCCATACGGTGGTGAAACAGGTGAGAAAAAGCTGAAGATTTTGAGGGGTTTTGAACGGTAATAGTAGTTCCAAAAAACGTATAGGAGCTTGGATACTGGTTATTCCGCTAACTTGATAAGCGGTTCTCCAAGGGCGACAGAAAGTTGCGACAAGGAACGCAAAGTGAAGTTCGGAAAACCCGTTATCCAACGAGAAACCACAGCTTCACTTTTGCCCATCTTGTGAGCCAAGTCACGCTGCGTCATGTTTTTCTCTTTGAGAATAGCATCTATGCGGGCAATAATGTCAGCGGACATTTGTACTTCCGACATTATTTCGGGTGATACTGCCGCAACCTTGCTTTCGAACCATTCCTGTTTGTTTTTCATATCTCAAAAGTTATATCTTCAACGCCGTTTAAAACTTTCTCTTCAATGCTCACATAGCCTTTTTCAAGGTTTTCTTTCAGAATCTTATCGAAACGCTGTAAATCAAGAACGTAACCATACAGTTTTGGGTCTTTTTGATAGTTCTTGGTGACCTTTACACCACCATTTCCAAGAATCACAATTTGTTCCGATATGCGCAGGCAATACAATCTCAATTTTCCACCACCAATCGGAATTGCTTGCACATCGTCATTCATTTTGCCTTCAGGACGGAAAAACCTTTCCAATGCACCTTTGTCCAATACTACCTGCAACGCTGCGATGATACGTTGGTAATCACTATTATAGGTAGCATTCATTTCAAATTCGGCAACGAACTTCTCAAATTCAGTCGTCCCGTCCATCTCAAAACTGATGGAATAGAGAGCCGTTTTTTCTGACTCTTTAATAAGGTCTATGGTGGTTTTCTTCTTCATAACGCTGCAAAGATAGTAAGAAAATTGACATATATGCTAAACTGTGGCAAAAATACAGAAATTTTGGATTATGCAAGGAAAAAAGAAACAAATCCCTAACTTTGCGCCAAATTTTTGCTGAATGACCCTCCTCGACTGGCTCCCAATAACGAAAAAAGAAACCGACCTGCGTGGTTGGGATGAGGTTGACATTGTCTTCGTCACGGGGGACGCCTACGTCGACCATCCCGCTTTCGGGGCAGCCGTCATCGGGAGGGTGTTGGAGCACAACGGATTCCGTGTGGCACTTATCCCGCAGCCCAATTGGAGGGACGACTTGCGCGAATTCAAAAAATTTGGCAAGCCGAGACTGTTTTTCGGCGTGTCAGCAGGCTGCATGGACTCGATGGTGAACCACTACACTGCCAACAAACGCCTGCGCAGCAACGATGCCTACACCCCAGGCGGCGAAGCAGGCTTTCGTCCCGACCGCGCCACAGTGGTCTATAGCAACATCCTCAAACAACTCTATCCCGATGTGCCCGTCATCATTGGCGGCATCGAGGCTTCGCTAAGGCGCGTGACACATTACGACTATTGGGACGATTGCCTGAAACCCAGCATTTTAGTCGACTCCAAAGCCGACCTTGGCGTGTACGGCATGGGCGAACTCACTATGGTGGAAATCGCCAAGGCCATCCAAAGCGGCAAGAAAATCAGCGAATTGACGGACATTCAGCAGACTTTCTTCCTCCAGGATAAAAAGCAACCTTTGCCTGATTTCGACGGCGAAACCATCGAACTCGTCTCCCACGAAGTCTGCCTGAAAGACAAGAAAAAATATGCCTCCAACTTCCGCCACATCGAGGAGGAATCGAACAAGAAACACGCGGCACGGCTGACACAAGACATTGGCAACCAAAGTCTTGTCATCAATCCGCCTTTGCCGACTTTCACCACGGAACAAATTGATGCTTCTTTTGATTTGCCTTACACGAGATTACCCCATCCAAAATATGCCAAACGCGGCGTGATTCCCGCCTACGAGATGATTCGCCACTCCGTGAACCTGCACCGAGGTTGCTTTGGCGGTTGCGCTTTTTGCACGATTTCGGCGCACCAAGGGAAGTTCGTGGCCTCGCGCAGCAAGGAGTCCATCATGAAAGAGGTGGAAAAAGTGACCGAGATGGAAGACTTCAAGGGCTACATCAGCGACCTCGGCGGGCCATCGGCGAACATGTACCGCATGAAGGGCAAGGACGAGCATCTTTGCGAGAAATGCGCCCGTCCCACCTGTCTGCAACCCACTGTGTGCAAGAACCTTAACACCGACCACCACCCGCTCATTGAGATTTACAAAGAAGTCGACAAGAACCCGAAAGTGAAGAAAGCCACTATCGGCTCAGGCATCCGATATGACCTGTTTTTGCACGACTGCACGCCCGAGGAAAACAAGGCGATGGGCTATGACGAATATTTCCGCCAATTGGTCACGCGGCACGTCAGCGGGCGACTGAAAGTGGCTCCCGAGCACACTTCCGATGCCGTCCTAAAACTCATGCGCAAACCCAAGTTTGACCTGTTCGTCAAGCTGAAGAAGAAGTTCGACCAAATCAACGAAAAGGAGCTTTTGAACCAGCAGCTTATCCCCTATTTCATCTCCTCGCATCCCGATTGCTACCTTGAAGACATGGCTGAGTTAGCCGTGAGAACCAAGGAGTTAGGCTACCATTTGGAGCAAGTTCAAGACTTCACGCCCACCCCCATGACTTTGGCCACCGAAATCTATTATTCCGGCTACGATCCCTACACTTTGGAACCCGTTTTTTGCGCCAAAACAAAGGAGGAAAAAATCGCCCAACAACGCTTCTTCTTCTGGTACAAGCCCGAAAACCGTGAATGGATAAAGAACGCATTACGCAAGATTGGTCATCCCGAATGGATTAAAAAACTGTTTGCCAAATCTTGAATCTTTAAATTTTAAATCTTTAAATCAAACATTAATCACTACTTTTGCGGCAAATTTCTAAAACTAATTCATCATGAAGAAAAATCTCCTCGGAGCCATCGTGCTCATCGCTGCCCTCGCTTTCACAAGCTGCGGCAACAAAGACCAGAAAAAAGAAAAAGACGAAAAGGCCAACGCTGAAATCGAACTCAAAGATGTCAAACTACCGAACCGTCTGCTCATCATCGTTGACCCGCAAATCGACTTTACTACGGGCAGTTTAGCCACCAAAAAAGGTCCCGCCGCCATGGACTATCTCGCCAAAACCTTGAGAGATGATGCCTGGAGAAAGTATGGCTGGATTATCGTCACCCAAGACGCGCACCCCAAAAACCACTGCTCGTTTGTCGAACAAGGCGGCGTGTTCCCGCCCCACTGCGTGCAAGGCACCAAAGGCATGGATGTTTATCCCGCACTGCAAGAAGTGTTGGACTACCTTATGCAAAACTGCTCGGGCATGAATATCCATTACATGCAAAAAGGCAACCTTGCTGACAAAGAAGAGTTTAGCATCTTCCAAAACGAGCAAAGCGGAGAAAAACTGCGTCGTACCATCGAGGAATTTGAACACTTCGAGGGCATCGACATCTGCGGCATTGCCACAGACTATTGCGTCTACGAGACCACCAAGGACTTGTTAGCTTTCTACCCTGCCAAGCAAATCCGCATCATCACCAACTGCCTCGCCGCCGTCGACGAAAACGACACCAAGCTCGCCGACCTGATGAAGGAAAACGGCATTGAAAGCATTGAGTTTTAATCAGTTGATAGTTAATAGTTATCAGTTGAAAGTTGATGACTAAATTCAAGACATTTCTACAGCGCAAGGGCGTCGACATGAGCTGGAAAGCCTATTTTGTCGACGCTCTTGGTGCTATGGCATTAGGTCTGTTCGCCTCGCTGCTCATCGGCACCATTTTCCAAACCTTGGGCGACAAAACAGGCGTTGAGGCCTTCGCCACCATTGCGAAATACGCCAAAGCCGCCACGGGAGCCGCCATCGCCGTGGCCATCGCTTACAAACTCCGCTGCGAAGGACTGGTATTGTTTAGTGCCATTGCCGTGGGCATTGCGGGCAATGAGTTGGGTGGCCCGATGGGTGCATACGTAGCTGTCATCGTGGCCATTGAGTTGGGCAAGATGGTCTACAAAGAGACCCAAGTCGACATTTTGGTCACTCCCGCCGTGGTCATCATCAGCGGTGTTTTGATGGCCTACGTCGTCGGTGCGCCCATCCAAAAGGTGATGACCGCTCTCGGCACCTTCATCGAAAACGCCACTTTGATGCAGCCCTTCCTCATGGGCATTGTCGTTTCAGTGGTCATCGGAGCGGTACTGACCTTGCCCATCAGTTCGGCGGCTATTTGTTTGGCCATCGGTTTGGGCGGACTGGCCGGAGGTGCGGCCACGGCAGGTTGTTGCGCCCAGATGATTGGCTTTGCCGTGCTGAGTTTCAAGGAAAACCGCTGGGGCGGACTTGTCGCTCAAGGCCTCGGCACTTCCATGCTGCAAATGGGCAACATCGTGAAGAATCCCAGAATTTGGATTCCCCCCACCCTCGCCGCTGCCATCACCGGTCCGATTTCCACTTGCATTTTCCATTTGGAAAACATTCCCATCGGCTCCGGAATGGGCACCTGCGGCCTCGTCGGCCCCATAGGCATCTACACCGCCATGCCCGAAGGTGACACCAACATGTGGATTGGAATGTTGCTTGTGTGCTTCGTGTTGCCCGCCCTGCTTTCGTGGCTTTTCGGACTGATTCTGAGAAAGATAGGTTGGATTCACGAAGGCGACCTCAAAATCGACTGCTGATGCCGAAAGTCCCTGCCAAGCCGCTCACACCCGACCAAGTTCTTGACAAGATGGCCAAATACTGCGCCTATCAAGAGCGTTGTGTGAAGGATGTGCGCGACAAACTGAAGACTTTCGACCTTTCCGAAGAAGAAAAGACTAAAATCCTTGATTATCTGTTGGATAACCGTTTCGTCAACGACGAGCGGTTTGCGAGGAGTTTTGTGCGCGGCAAAGTGAACCAAAGCGGTTGGGGGCTGAACAAAATCCGGTTTCATCTTATGCAGAAAGGCATCGCCAAGGAAATCATCGACGAAGCACTGGGCCAGACCGATGAAGAAGTTTATCGCCAACGCCTCATCGACATCCTGACCACGAAAGCCAAGACCGTAAAAGCCGAAAATGACTTTGAGAAGAAACGCAAATTGGCTGCCTACGCCATGCAGAAGGGCTTTGAGGGGACGCTGGTTTGGGAGGTTTTGAAAGAATTGGACTTTTAGCAAGATTTTGTATCTTTGCCGCAAATTTCGACAAACGCCCGATGAGATTCCCAAAACGCCTGATAACGCAAACACCTGAATGTCTGACAGAACCCGTCAGTCAGATGCTTAATGTTATCATCTCTTCTTTGTTTGCGTTGGTGTTTCTGACGGCCTACGTCCCCTTCTCGGAAACGGCTTGGTTTCAAGTGGGCAAAAGCAGCTATTTCTTCATTACAGCCGCGTTTGTGGGCTCGGGGATGTTGTTTCTCGCTTTAAGCCGAATGCTGATGAACTGGCACGTCCGAAAAATCCGTCATTTCCCTTTCTGGTTGTATATCCTATGGCTTTTCCTCGAAATCATGATTATTTCTGTGTGCCACACGCTGATTTCCTATTTTGAGATTCAGGCCACGGACCACAGTTTCGGCTATCTCTACGCCAAAAGTGTCTTGATTACCTTTATCGCTTTGGCTGTACCTTATACCGTTACAATATTGGCCATCTTGCTGAAGGACACGCGACAACGCCTTATGCTCACCAAGAGTGACACAGTGGAATCGGACGACGAAGTGATGCCCGAACACACTGAAATCATCAACCTGATGGACAACAACGGCAACCTGAAACTCTCCGTCAAGCTCGATAACCTCTATTACATCAAGGCCGAGGACAACTACATTAACGTGTTCTACCAACGCAGCGGTGCCATCGCGAGCTACATGCTGCGTTGCAAGATGAAGACCATCGAAGACAACTGCGTGGATTCCAGCAGTTTGATGCGCTGCCACCGCTCCTACATCATTAATATTAAAAAGGTGAGCGTGCTGCACAACGAGGCCGACGGCTTCGTCATCGACTTCGAGCGCGAAGGGCTTGATTCAGTGCCAGTTTCCAAAACCTACTCGGCGAAGGTTTTGGAAGCGTTCAATAAGAAGTAAAAATAGAGAAGCCCCACCATTTGGCGAGGCTTCTCTTCTGCTATCGTTTTCAAATTCAATTTCTTAGCAATTCATTCCTCCACAGCAGTGGATGACCTGGCCCGTGACATACGAGCTGAGGTCGGAGGCAAGGAAAAGGGCCACGTTGGCCACGTCTTCGGGCGTGCCGCCGCGACGCAATGGAATCAGGCTTTCCCAGGCCTTGCGGACCTCCTCGGGCAGGGCGTTGGTCATGGCGGTGATGATGAAGCCAGGAGCGATGGCGTTGTGGCGGATGTTGCGCACACCCATCTCCTTAGCTGCGCTCTTGGTGAAGCCGATGATGCCAGCTTTCGAAGCAGAATAGTTGCATTGGTTGGCATTACCCGAAACGCCCACCACCGAACTCATGTTGATGACGCTGCCGCCGTTCTGCTTCCACATGACGGGCTGCACAGCCTTGGTGAAGTTGAACACCGATTTGAGGTTCACGTTAATGACAGCATCCCATTGCTCCTCGGTCATGCGCTTGAGGGCGGTATCCTTGGTGATGCCTGCGTTGTTGACAAGGATGTCGATGCGACCAAAGTCCTTGACGATTTCGTCAACGACCTGATGCGTCTCCTCGAAGTTGGCAGCATTGGAAGCGTAGGCCTTGACCTTCACGCCGAGGGCTTGCAGTTCCTTTTCTGTTTCCAAAACGACATCGTTCAAAGCAATGTCGGTGAAGGCGATGTTGCAGCCTTCTTGGGCAAAACGCAGGGCGATGGCCTTGCCGATGCCACGACCGGCTCCCGTAATCAGAGCTACTTTATTTTCCAAGAGTTTCATTTTGTTTGTCTTTTTTCATCACAAAACTTTCAAAACTTACAAAACCGCAACTTTGGCGGCTCGCAACCGCTTGCCGCCGGAAGCAGCCGGTTGGCGTGCTTCCCGATGCAATAAAAGTTTTGACCGTTTTGTAGGTTTTGTGACATAATGATTATTTTGTGTATTTTTCCATCAGTTGATACAAATCGCCGACGGTCTTGACATTGGCCGTGTCGGCTTCGGTAAACTTCACGTTGAATTCGCGCTCCAAAAGCATGGAAAGTTCCACGAAATCCAGCGAATCGGCACCCAAATCGTTGAAAAGGCTCTTGTCCTCCGTAATCTCGCTCTCGGCGACTTTCAGCTTCGAGGAAACCAACGCCTTTGTCTTGTCTTGAATTGTTGCCATTTTCGATTTAAGATTTAAGATTCAAAATTCAAGATTCAAGATTCATTGCTTATTACGGGTGTCAGGGAGCAGGGCGAAGGAAAGCTCGCCCTTGACGCACATCTTGCCTCCCACGCTGAGCACGGCAGAGCAAATGTAGATGTTGGCACGGTGATAGGTTAGCGTGGCTTCCACCTCGACGGTGTCACCAGGACGTACCGTGTTCTTGAAGCGCACCTTGTCGATGCCAGTGTAGAAAGTCAGCTTGCCGATGAGGTCGTCTTTCATCAGCAGGGCGCAGCTTTGGGCCATGATTTCGCAAAGAATGACGCCTGGCACGACGGGTTCGCCCGGGAAATGTCCTTGCAGAAAGAACTCCTCGCCCGTCACGTGGTATTTGGCATGGCACACGTGGTTCTCGTCGAGGTTCATTTCGTCGACCAAGAGCATTGGCTCGCGGTGCGGGAGGTACTGTTTGATTTCGTCTCTGTTCATATTGTTGATTTGTTGATTGTTTCTTTTTGTCACAAAACCTACAAAACCCTCAAAACCATTTTTCAGGTTGGGAAAGCACGCCAACCGGCTGCTTTCCGGCGACGCACGGTTGTGCAGTCGCCACACGCTTTTCTTTGGACTTATTCATTGTTTTGCAAGTTTTGAATGTTTTGTGATTATTATTTCACCTTTCTAATAGCCAGACAAGCATTATGTCCGCCGAAGCCCAAGGAGTTGGAGATGGCGATGTCCAAATCGGCCTTGACGGGCGTGTTGGGCGTATAGTCCAGGTCGCACTCAGGGTCAGGTTCATCAAGGTTGATGGTGGGCGGAATGATGCCGTTGTTTAACGTAATTACACTGATAATCAGTTCTATGGCACCAGCAGCACCGAGGGCGTGACCCATCTCAGACTTCGTGGAGCTGATGTGTGCTTTGCGGGCTTCCTCTTCACCCATCGCAATCTTGATGGCACGGGTCTCGCCGCTGTCGTTCATGGGCGTGCCCGTTCCGTGGGCATTGATGTAAATGCGCTCGCCGGCCTTGAACTGTGCCTCTTCCAAAGCCTGCTTAATGGCCAAACTCTGGGTGGTTCCATCGGGACGTGGGGCTGTGTTGTGGTAGGCATCGCACGAGTTGCCATAGCCGCAGAGTTCGGCGTAAATCTTCGCGCCGCGTTGTTTGGCGTGCTCATATTCCTCAAGGAGGACGATTCCCGAGCCTTCGGCGATGACGAAACCCGCACGGTTCTTGTGGAACGGCAGAGAGGCATGTTTCGGGTCTTCGGCCTTGGTCAGGGCTTTGCAGTTGGCGAATCCTGCGATGGAGATCGGGTTGATGCCCGCCTCCGAGCCGCCCGCGATGATGGCATCGGCATAGCCGTGCTTGATGGCGCGATAGGCCTCACCGATACTGTGCGTTCCCGTGGCGCAGGCCGTCACGATGGGCACGCAGGGACCTTGGGCGTTGTAGCGGATGGCCACGCTGCCCGAGGCTTGGTTGCCAATCATGGTGGGAATCATAAGGGGCGAAATCCAACGCGGACCTTCCTCCCTGAATTTGAAGACGCCGTTCATAATGGTGTCGAAGCCGCCAATGCCAGAGCCGACATACACGCCCAAACGCTCGGGCGACATTTGCATGTCCTCATTGCCTTTCATGGCCTGAGAAGCCGCAGCTAAGGTATAGATGGCGAAACGGTCGTTGCGCTTGACGAACGCCTTGTCGACGCCACAGGCCTCAGGGTCGAAATCCTTCAACTCGGCGGCAATCTTCACGGGAAGGTCGGTGGTGTCGAACGACTTGATGAAGTCGATGCCGCAATAGCCGTCCATCAGGTTTTTCCAAATCGTCGGCAGGTCGTTGCCAATCGGCGAAACGGCACCCATGCCAGTTATTACTACTCTTCTATTCATAATTCAAGATTCAAAATTCAAGATTTAAAATTCCCATTCCCAAAGGCAGGCAGCGGAAACGAATCCCGCGCCGAAGGCACTCATGACAATCTTGTCGCCCGCCTTGATTTTGTTGTCGGCCATCATCTCATCAAGCATAATCGGGATGCTTGCCGAAGACGTGTTGCCGTACTTCTCAATGATGGTCGGATACTTCGCGCAAGGGCCACCCACGATGTTACGGATGCCCTCGATGATGCGCTTGTTGGCCTGATGCAACATGAACCAGTCGATGTCGTCGTGCTGCAAGTCGTTGCGTTTCAGTAAGGTTTGGATGTCCTTCGCCGATTCGGAGACAGCGACACGAAACAGTTCCTTGCCTTTCATCACCAAGGGTTGCCCGACGATGTACTTTTCCTCAAAAGGCGTCGGTTCCATACCTCTTTCATAATAGAGTACGTCGCGGTCGGAAATCATGGTGAGTTTCACGTCCTTAAAAGCGTTGCCTTCGGTGAGCACCACCGCACCGGCACCGTCGCCGAAAAGAACGCTGCAATCGCGTTCCTTCCAGTTGCAGTATTTGGTGGGTTCCTCGGCACACACTATCAAGATGTTCTTCGCGTGACCAGCTTTCATCATGCCATCGGCGAGCATCAGCGCGTTCACGAATCCGGCACAAGCCACGTTGATGTCGAGGCCAGCGCAGGTAACGCCAATCCGTTTTTGGATGATGCAACTCAGTCCTGGGGTGACGTGACGGTTGGCCACATTCGAGACCAAAAGGAAATCAATCTGGTCGGGACGCAACCCCGAGACCTTGATAGCCTTGTTGGCAGCCTCTACAGCGATGTCGTACAAATCTTCGGTCGATAATAAATGACGCGCCTGTATGCCCGTGCGGGTGGTGATCCACTCGTCACTGGTGTCCAAAAACTTGGCCAAGTCTTCGTTGGTCACCTCAAGGGCCGGCAGTGCGCTTCCTGTTCCAATAATTTTCATGCTCGTTTTCGATTTAATTAAAAACGCTGCAAAAGTACTGTAACGTACATCGTCATGTGAAAAATGTGCCGAATACAGCAAAAATGTGGCGAAATTCGGCCATTTGGGGTAAAAATCGGGCTTTTTTGTGGTGAAAACTTTGAAATAAAAAAAATAGAGACGCGAAAAATCGCGTCTCTATAAGCTCAAATCACCCATTTCTTACATTCCGCCCATCCCCTGAGGAGCACTGCCCGACTCACCTTCGCCTTGACGAGCGCGTTGTTCCAGCTCCATCTTACCGAAACGGAAGGTCACGCCGACAGCGACGCTGCGGCTGTTGTACTTGTAGTTGGAGGTGGATTGTACGTATGGACTATAGTTGGTCTGTCCGAAGCTGTTCCAATTGAAGATGTCGGTAGCGTTGACATACACGGACAGTTTGCGGTCGAAGAAGTCGGCGCGAAGGCCAGCGTTGATGCCGTAGCGGGCATGGCGTTCGCTGAACAAGGATTGCGTCGGAGAACTGTAATAACCCGAAGCCGTCACCTCTAATTTGTTCCAAAGCTTGGCCCACAGGTTCAAGCGGAAACTGTACGACCACTTGTCGAACTCATACGGTTCGCCGTTGTATTCAGTATAGATATAGGAGTCGTACAAGTTGGCATAAAAGCGCAGGTTGAAGAAGCCGCTCGGACGGTACATCATGTTGTACTCCAGACCCGTGGTGTGGCTGCGTCCCACGTTGACAGGATAGGAATACTTCACCACGCGGTCGTAAAGCCAATGATATTCAGATAGTTGAATGGTATTGACTTCATTGGTCTTGCCGCGATAGTAAGCCGATAGACCGATGGAGCCGAAATTGTTCCAATATTTGGTCCAACCCGCCTCGACGGAATGGGTGTAGATGCGCTCCAAGTCAGGGTTGCCTGTGCTGTAGCTGTCCATGTGATACAAAGGGAACTTGCTCAATTGCGTCGCCTCGGGTGAAGCGATGCGCATCGTGTAGCTCAATTTGAAGTTGTGCATCGACTTGGTGCGGTACGACAAATGCAACGACGGCCTGACGCTGAAGAAGTGCTTGCTGAAATCATAATCGGTGGTGTCACTAGGGAAGGAGTAGGGATATTCTCCGCTGACCAGCTCGCTGACGAAACGAACACCCGGTTTCAAGGTAAAGCCGCCAAACTTGTGCTGCAAGGTGATGAAGGCCTCGTTGTTCAGGTTGGTAAAGTTGGCCTTGTAAGTGCGGTAAACATCGTTCACCCAATCTTCTCCCACCAATGAGTCAGTTTTAAGATACTCCTTTTCAGGTTTGTAACCCAGGGTATAGCCCACGGAGATTTCTCCATTCTCGGAATAGGGTCGGTTGTAGACCACTTCACCTTCCACACCCGTATAACTGTCGCTGCCATCCTGACGGAAGATGTGGGAATACTCCGTAGGAGAAGAGAACCGTCTTTCCACATCACCACCATTGGCACCGCCCCAACCCATGCCGTTGACGCTGACAGAGAGGTTGTGACCATTGTTGTCGAACTTGTGCATGTAATACAGACCCCCGTTGGCAAAGAAGTTTCGATCGTAGGCATTAGAACTCTCGGTATAGTCAGTAAGCAAAGGATTGGGCAGGAATTCCTCTCGTCTCGTCATGCTGTAGTTGGTGTTACTACCCCAACTCGGCCAGCAACTGAACCAGACATTCAAGCTGTTGGACGTGTCTATCTCATAATCCAGACTGAAATAACCGCCTGCGTTATAGTTCTTGCTGATGTAATTTGCGGAATCGTGCTCGTGGCTGGCCAAGGCCCCCTCGTCGGTGAACAGGGATTGTTCCACGTTGTTGTAGCCCTTCCAATGGGAATAGCCGCCGTTGATGTAGGCGTTGACTGTCAGCTTGTCATTCGACCAGACGTATGACATCCAAGGACCGATGTAGGGGCTGGTCGAAGCATTCACGCCGAAGCTGAAAAACTCATTCTTCTGGATTTTGGCGTTGGTCACGATGTTGATGATTCCGTCGGCACTGGAACCGTAACGTGCCGAGGGGTTGGTGATGACCTCCACGCGGTCGATGCTGTTGGCTGGCATGGTTTGGATGTAGGTCTTGAGGTTCTCGGCAGTCATGTGCGAGGGCTTGTCGTTGATCCACACCTCCACGCTCGAAGTGCCACGCAAAGTGATGTTACCCTCCACATCGACTTCCACGCCGGGCGCGTTCTGCAAGGCATCGGAAGCCGTTCCCGTCTGGATGCTGGGGTCTTCGGCCACGTTGTACATGGTCTTCTCCCCTTCCACGGCAAACAGCGGACGCTTCTCGGTGATGACCACTTCATCCAGTTTGGTGGCTCCTTCCTTGAGTTGCAATTTTCCGAGGTCTTGATTGCCTTTCACGGCAAGCATCTGTTCAAAGGTCTGGAAACCAATGGCTGAGACTTGCAGGCGATAATCGCCATCTGGAGCAAGCAGCTCGAAACGGCCCTTGTCGTCGGAGGCGGCACCGCTTACGAAGACGCTGTCGGCCTGACGAAACAGACCCACATTGACAAAAGGAATACCTTTGCCGTTGGCCTCCTCGACGATGGTTCCAGTTATCTTGTTCTGAGCCAATGTCGGCATCACAAAACACCCAATGAGTGCAAAAAGGATTAAAACACGTTTATTCATAGTTTTTTTGTATTTAATGAACTTATTTGGTTTATGTTAAGTACATGGATTGCTCTACTTTTACACCTTTTCCCATATCAATAACGGCAATTTATTTCATTTATTCTTTACCCCTATAAAACTCGATGATTTTGCAGCGGTATAGGTACTCATACCGTGCTTGAAGCAGGTCGGATTCAGCCTTGTGAAAGCGTATTTTGCTCTCGTTCAGCTCTAAAAGGGTCTTTTTGCCCATCTCAAAGCTGGCTTTGGCATAGTCGTAGGCGACGCGCGAAGCCTCTAAGCTGTTTTCCATGGCAGCCATTTTTTGCTGTGCGGCTTTGGCATTGCCGTAGGCTTGCTGGATTTCCTTGCGCAGCGATTTCTCCGTGTTTTCAAGGTCAAGCTGCTGGTCGGTAATGGAAAGTTCGGTCATTTTCACGCGATATTTTGTCTTCATTCCGTTGAATATCGGGATGTTAAGCGAAACACCGAGTTGTGCTCTTCTGTTGCGCTTCAGTTGCTCGTCTAAAGGCGTGTTGGGGTAGCTGTCGGAGAAATAATGGTACAATCCGTTGGAATAGCCAGCGTAGAAATCCAACGAGGGATACCACGCTGACTTGCTGGCTTTCAAGTCATAATGGCTCTTTTGCAGGCGCAGACGGGCGGCTTCCATCGAGGGTTGGTTCAGCAAGGCCAAGTCGATGGTGCTTTGTGGCGAGCTGAGTTCCTGTTCCTGATGCGCAAAGAAGGTTTCAGGTTCGCTGATTTCAAAACCTTCAGTATCCTCAATTTCAAGGGCTTGCGTCAAGGTGAGCAGACTCAGTGCCAAATCGGTTTCGGCTTGAGTGAGCACGGCTTGGTCGGAGGCGAGTTGGGCTTGGCTTTCGTAGACATCGGCTTCGGCAATGCGCCCATTTTCAAAAAGTTGCTGGGTCTTTTCCAATTGCTCGGCAGAAAGCTCCACTTGCCTGCGGGCGATTTCCACCTGCTCCTTGCCGTAAAGCACCTGCATATAAAAGCCCATCACATTGAGCTTGAGGTTGAGTTGGGCCGCTTCCTGATCCATCTCGGCGGCTTGCAGGTTCAAGGCATCGGCTTTGGCGGTGTTGTAAAGGTTCAATCCCTGAAACAGCGGCATAGAGACACTGGCACCGAACGAGGCCGACGAGGAATTGTCGGATACGTAAACCCCTGTGTAAGAGGGTGATTGTCCAAAGCCAAGGTATTCGCCCGCGTTGGCACTCAAAGTGGGCAGCCAAGCGTTTTTACTCGTTTTCCATTGGTATTCAGCCTGTTGTCGCGCCAATTGGCCTTTGCGGATATCAAGGTTGTGCTCCAAGGCGTAGCTGATGCACTCGTCGAGTGTCCAGACCTTTTGGGCTTGGACAGCGAAAACGCTTGCAACAAAGAGCATGTTTAATAATAATGTGCGTTTCATGGTCATTCGGCTTTTTCGTTTCCACGGACTTTGTCGCCCACTTGCAGTCCTTCCTTGACGACGATGTTCACACCATCGGAAAGACCAATTTTAACGGCTTGTTTCTCAAACTCTTGCGGCGCGTTCTCTTTGATGCAACGGTACACGTAAGCCTCGCCATCCTCATAGCTGATGCAGCTTTCGGGCACAGTCACCACACCCTCTTCCTTGTCGAGGATGATTTCGGCATTGGCGGAATAGCCGGCGCGGACAAAGACATCGTCAGACAAAATAGCGCGGGCTTTCATTTCGAAGAAAACGGCTCCGCTTTCCTGTGTTCCTTTGGGCGCGATGTACTCCAACACGGCATCAAACTTGCGGTCGTTCATGGCACCGATGGTCAAGGTCATGGGCATTCCTTCGTGGATTTTGCCCACCTCGGTTTCGTCGAGTTTGCCCTTGAAAATCATGTCCTTCATGTTGGCGATGGTCGCGATGGTGGTGCCGTCATTGAAGGTGTTGGAGTTGATGACGGAGTTGCCTACCTTCACGGGGATGTCGAGAATCATGCCCGAGATGGTGGCCTTGATTTTCGTGTTGCTGTAGCCCGTCGCGTTCTTCGAGATGCCCTCCTTGATGATGTTCAGCTGGTCTTGGGCATTGCTGTAGTTCTCCTTGGCCTGCTGGTATTCGAGTTGCGACTTCTCGAATTCCTCAGTGGAAATCAAGCCTTTAGCTTTCAGGTTTTGCTGACGTTGATAAGTTTTTTCCACGTTGTCTAAGTTTAGTTTAGCCACGCGCACCTGCGACTCGGCGGCAGAGAGGTTGCTCACGTCGGGGATGACCTTCACCACAGCGATGACCTCGCCCTGCTGCACTTGTTGGCCGGGTTCTTTCAGGATTTCAGAGATGATGCCCGATACTTGCGGCTTCATGGCCACCTCGTCGCGCGGGTCGATTTGTCCCGTCACCACCGTCGATTTCTGGATAGTGTCGATTTTGGCCGTCTCGATTTCATAGACGACCTCCTGCGGTCTCGATTTCTTGTAGAGATAGACGAAAGTCCAGATGACTCCTATTCCTAACAAGATGAAAAACAAGATTTTAAAGAATTTCTTCATGGTATTAGTGTGTATTTAATGATTCCAAACTGACAAGACCAAGCCTTTTACCGTCATTGCGGGCTTGACCCGAAATCTCCCAAGCATGAAAGACCGACTTCGCGCTCACGAGATGGCGGATGTCCCTCCGCCATGACGGAAAAAGTGTTAGATTGTTGTTTCCCAGTTTATTATGTAAATAAAAACTACTCATATCACTCCTCCCTAATCGCATCAATAGCTTTAATCTGAATGGCTCTCCAAGCGGGTAAAACACCGGCGAGGAGACCTGAAATGATGACGATGACCGTGGCGGCCACGGCTGCACCGAAACCGAGGTTCGGGTCTTGGAACATCATGTTGTCGCTCGGTATGTTGGAGGTAATCATCGCCACTATCGCCATGATACCCACGCCGAGGCAAAGCCCGACAAGCCCTGCCAAAGTGGTGAGTAACAGGCTCTCTGACAGCACTTGGCCGATGATGTCCTTGGGCTTGGCTCCGATGGCGCGTCTTACACCGATTTCGCGGGTGCGTTCCTTCACCGTTACGAGCATGATGTTGCTCACTCCGATGACGCCCGAAAGCAACGTGCCCAAGCCGACAATCCAAATAAGGAGGTGGATGCCGAAAAACAGACCTTTGAAGGCTTTGAAAATCTCAGACACGTTGAATGAATTGATGGCATCCTCATCGGTGGGGGATATGTCGTGTCGCTGTTTAATGAGCTGTTTCAGGTCCTCCTCGATGTCGGAGATGGGCGTGTCGTCGTCGGCCACAAATGCAAAGAAATTGATTTTGTCTCCGATGGCATACACCTGTTGCATGGTCGTGAACGGCAAGATGACTGACTCGTCGATGGTGCCGTTGATGTTGACGTGTTCGGTGTAGGAACGCACTACGCCCACCACTTGGAAATATATTCCGTTGATTTTAACCATCTTACCCAATGGGTCTTCGCCTCTCTCAAACATGGTTTCATACACTTTCCTTCCCAAGAGGCACACCTTTCGGTTGGCAGAGATGTCGGTATCGTTGATGAAACGGCCCTTCAGAATCTTCGATTTTTCAATCTCGTTGTATTCGGGCAGCACGCCTTTCACAGAGAAGCTGCCGCCGCGACTGCCGTAAATCACGTTCTTGTCCTCGGTCGACCACACGCTGGCCTCGGGCGAGATGGCTTTGACACAAGGGAATGTTTCCCTGATGGCCTCCAAATCAGCCAATTGCATCGACCAAGAGCGACCTTTTTGGTAGCCTTTGTAAGGTTCGCTGGTTTCGCCGGTGAAGAAGAAAGCCGTGTTGGGTGTCACGCCTTCCACCTGCTGCATCAGGCCGTTCTCGAAGCCGTTTCCCGTCGAGGACAGGACGACAAGCAAGAAAATGCCCCAAAACACGCCGAAGGCCGTCAGCAAGCTGCGGGTCTTGTTGCGCGTGATGGTCTGCCAAATCTCGTGTATGCCGTCGAAGTCGAACATGATGCGTGGTTTTTATCTGTAATTCATTGCTTCAATAGGTTTGATTTTCACGGCGTTGCGGGCAGGGAAGAAACCTGCCAGTACGCCGCAGACGATGAGCAAAGCCGTTGCCATCAGCACGATGCGGATGTCGATGCTGGGAACGATGTTCAAGGAGATTTCCTTGCCTTCCTGAACCTTTTCCAAAATGTTGCCGCCGACCTCAGCCGCCACCATGCCGAGCCACATGCCAATGTAGCCGAAAATCGTGGTGATAATCATCGACTCGGTGACGATGGAGGCCAAGATTGAGCGCGACTTGGCACCGAGGGCCTTACGGATGCCGATTTCGTTGGTGCGTTCCTTCACGGTGATGCGCATGATGTTGCTCACGCCCACGATGCCCGAAATGAGCATGGCGAAGCCGATGATCCAGATGAAAAGCTCAATAGTGTTGAAAATCTTCATGGCTTGACGGTAATTCTCTTGCGTGCTACTGATATAGACGGCAGCTTGATCGTCGGGGTCGAACTCATGCAAGCGTGCCAGCCGGGTCCTCAAATACTCAATGTAAGCCTCGTTGTCCTCCTTGGTTTCCAAGCCTGTTGTGGTGAAATGCAACGCCCAATACCGATTCTGGCTTTTAATCATCTTCAAGGTGGAGAAGGGTACATAGCTGCTACCGCCATCGGAACGGCCTTCACCTTCATAGACACCAATGATTTTGAAAGCAATGTTGTTGACAATGACAAATTGTCCGAGCGGTGAGACCCCTTCGCCAAAAAGTTTATTGCGCAGGTTATCGTCAATGACAATGAACTTTTCGCTGTTTTTCTCGTCGCGTTCGTTGATGAAACGCCCTTCAAGCAACTTGACGTTGAAAATTTTCCTGATAATGGGTTTTGCGCCCGACACGTATATGCTGCTTGACTTATCGCCGAAGTTGGCAAAACCGTTGAGGTAGATGAAAGGAGAAACTTCATCCACATTCCTGACTTCGTTTTCCAAGTAGCGTATGTCTTTGTCGTTAAACCAGATGGAGCGGTTGGTGCCATGTCCTTTGAAAGGTTTGGAAGTCTCGCCGCCATAAAGTGAATAGACGTTTTGCGAACGGCTACTGAAATCTGCTATGATTCCATTCATGACACCGTTGCCGGCGGCGAGCAGCACAATGAGGATGAAGATGCCCCACGAGATGGCGAATCCCGTGAGGAAGGTCCTCAGTTTGTTGCGGCCCAAGGCCATGAATATCTCGCGCCAGAAGTCCATTACTTAATCTCAGTGTTAAAGTCAACGAGGTCAGGGTTGTTGATTTCGATGTTTTCTATCACACCGTCTTTTAGATGGATGATTTTGTTGGTTCTCAAGGCAATGCCTTTCTCATGGGTGACGATGACCATGGTGATGCCGCTTTGGTTCACTTCGCGGAGGATTTGCATCACCTCGGCGGAAGTTTTGCTGTCCAAAGCACCTGTGGGTTCGTCGGCAAGGATGACCTTGGGCTGGGTTACTAAGGCGCGAGCCATCGAGACGCGCTGCTTTTGCCCGCCAGAGAGTTCGTTGGGATAGTGGTCGGCCCATTCCTTCAGGCCAAAGCGTTCCAGATATTCCATCGCCATCT
>CAMZEK010000002.1 GCA_947305795.1 uncultured Bacteroidales bacterium
TCCGGATGCTGAACAAGTCGAAAGGTCCTGCCATGTGGAGTCCGCGCTGCCAAAGTGATAAGATGATGTTTTCCGCCGAATGGCGCAGCTTATTGGAAAAAACACCCAATGTCGATTTTTGGCAAGACATCGTAACGGGACTATTGGTCGTCGGAGACCAAGTGAAAGGTGTCATTACATCAATGGGAGGTAAAATCGAAAGCAAGGCTGTCATCCTCACTAACGGCACTTTTTTGAACGGCTTGATACATATCGGTGAGCAGCATTTCCCAGGAGGCAGGATGGGCGAGGTGGCCAGTCACGGCATCTCAGAACAACTGAAAGACCTAGGCTTTGAGGTCAAACGCTTGAAAACGGGAACGCCAGTCCGCATCGATGGCCGAACCATTGATTTCAACAAACTCATCGAACAAAAGGGTGATGATGAAGTGGTCGGTTTTTCATACATAGAACCGTTCAAAATCAGCAAGCAAAGGAGTTGTTGGATAGCCCACACATCACCAAAAGTGCATGAAACCCTAAGAAAAGGCTTCAAGTATTCACCCATGTTCAACGGCAGAATCCAAGGTGTGGGACCAAGATATTGTCCCAGCATTGAGGACAAAATTGAACGTTTTTCGGGCAAGGATACACATCAATTGTTTGTTGAACCAGAAGGCTGGACGACAGAAGAATACTATCTCAATGGCTTCAGTTCTTCATTGCCTGACTACATCCAATATGAGGCTTTGAGGCAAATCGAAGGCTTTGAAAAGGCTAAGATTTTCCGTCCTGGCTATGCCATAGAATACGACTATTTTCCACCAGAGCAGTTGTATCATTCCTTGGAAACAAGGCTCATGCATGGACTATATTTTGCGGGACAGATCAACGGAACGACAGGTTATGAGGAAGCCGCTTGCCAAGGTTTGATGGCAGGAATCAATGCAAGTTTGGCATTAAAAGAGAAACAACCTTTGGTGCTATCAAGATACGAAGCTTATATTGGAGTCCTCATCGACGACCTTATTACCAAAGGTGTTGATGAACCCTACCGAATGTTCACTAGTAGGGCGGAACATCGAATCTTATTACGGCAAGACAACGCCGATGCCCGATTGACAGAAATGTCATATTCGTTCGGTTTGGCCAAAGAAGACCGTTACCAAAAGTATCTGCAAAAACGTCAAAAGGTAGAAGAGATTAAGCGGTTTCTAAACGAGAATTACGCCTACCCAGACCAAATCAATGGGCTTTTGGAACAAAAGGAAAGCACAAAGATAGAACAAAAAATGAAGTTGTCCTATCTTTTACTGCGACCCCAAATCAGTTTATCTGAAATGATAGACACCTTGCCGGTATTGAACCAATATAAAAACCAAGAGAGGTTCATAAGGGAATGTCTTGAAGAAGCGGAAATCCAAATAAAATATGACAGTTACATTGAAAAAGAGGATGAACTAGCGGATAAGCTGAGAAGATTGGAAAACGTGAAACTACCAAAAGAGTTTGATTTTCATAGCTTGCAATCTTTATCGTATGAGTCGAGAGAAAAACTCAATAGATACCAACCCGAAACGTTGGGGCAAGCCTCAAGAATTAGTGGAATTTCACCCGCTGACATTAACGTATTAGCCATATTCTTAGGAAGATAACTATTTTGTTTCACATGAAACACAAGTAAAGAAATGAATAAAAAATGCCCTTGGTGCGATTCTAATAAAACCCAAATAAACCTTTGGGTCAAGGACTTATTTTTGACTCAAGAAACCTTTGAGATACATGAATGCAATAACTGCGGTTTGCTATTCACAGAACCTAGACCATCACAAAATGAAATAGGTAAATACTATCAATCGGAGGAATATTATAGCCACAAAGAAAACAAAAAAGGATTCATCCCGAAATTGTATGAGATGGTAAAATCAATCAACCTAAAAAACAAATACAATATGGCAACGGCGGGATTGACTAAAGGAAAGGTACTAGATATAGGCTGTGGAGTCGGAGATTTTCTTCAAACAATGGAAGCAAACGGCTGGAAAACAACAGGAATTGAGCCTTCAGAAGATGCCAAAACAATTGCATGCCAAAGGATAAATGCTACATTATTATTACCCGAAGAGATAAACCAACTGCAGGATGAAAGTTACGACTTAATAACAATGTGGCATGTTCTTGAACACATTGACGACCTAAAAGAAGAAATCAAACAATTACAACGTTTGTTGAAAAAAGGAGGGAGGTTGCTCCTAGCATTGCCCAATTTCAAGTCGTACGATGCAATGTATTATAAGGAGTTTTGGGCTGCATACGATGTGCCACGACATTTTAACCATTTCTGTAAAACATCAATAAATAATGTATTCAAAAACAGCGAATTGAAAAGGACAAACACATCAAAACTTATATGGGATGCTTATTATATCTCATACATGAGTGAAAAGTACCAGCACCACAGCTTGCCGTTAATGCGAGGAACAATCAGAGGTATGCTATCAAACATAACCGCACGCAAGAATGGTGAATGGTCAAGCATGGTATATATTTTTGAAAAAGAATAGCAAATCGAAAAATTGGTCGTTTTTAGGCGATTTAAGACGTTTTGAAGGTTTTTGAAAGGATATCAAAAATGAAAGTAAAAGACAAAATATAAAGCTATTTTTTAAATTTTTGTTTATCAATTACTTAAGCGATGAATTAAAACAGTAAAGGTCATAAGATGAGCCAGAACATTAAAAATAAGAGAATCGGTCGTTTTTTGATATGGACAGGTATCGCTTTATTATTGATTTTAGGGGTACTTCAATTACATTTGTTAAAACCCGAAGTCATCGGAAAAATGGTACAACGCTCCATACAAAGAACAGATAAAAAAATGCAAAATCTCATCGACCAAGGAATGAGTCAAAACGTATTAGTAAGTAATGAATTTGGCTTATTTGTTTTTCAAAAAGATTCGTTGACTTATTGGAACAATAACCAAATCTATCCCAAGTTATTGAAACGTCGCATCCAGATCGGTCAAGACACAATATGCACCGTTCCATCAGGCGATTATTTTGTCAAATCCTTTCAAAATGGGGATTTGAGTTATTACCTTTTCAAACTCATAAATACACACTATCGTATTGAAAACACTTATTTTCAGAATGGTTTCAAGCCGCTTTCTTGGTTCATTGAGGCTAATTTGAAATTTCATCCAGAATTAGGAGATTTCGACATCGTCAACCAAGAGGGAAAGTTGTTAGCAAAATGCCAAATCCTAGAAAAGCCAAAGCTAAAAAGTCAATATAAATACTTCTTTCTATATACTTCCATCGTGCTCATTCTAATAGGAATAATTTTGACCTATTCAAAACCAAAAAGAAAGAATTCATTAGACAAGAAAAACACTTTTTCAATAGAAATAGGAGTTGGCATTGTTATTGTTTTAGCCATTCTAGCGACGTATGTTTATAACAAAGTCCATACAAGAAACGAGAATGAGAGAATGGAAGAAATGGTAGAGGTTCTATTAGATAAACGTGATGAGAAATTCGAAGCGGCATATACAACATTCGCAGAAGCAGTTGTGGCCGATACAAATTTGCAAGAGATGTTATTCGCCGAAAGTAATATATTGGCGGACGTGATACTCGGCTATTCCAAAGAGCTACTTTTCGATGAAACCATGAAAGCCTACACGGCTTCACTCACAGTCTGCGAACCTGGCGAAGAAATTACCATACAGCCAGAAGGTTACATCTCAGATTGTGAAGAATACTTTCTTGAAAAGCTGGCCAACAATAGCCAAAAAAGGGTAGGAAAGGATTTGTATTTCATTGATTATTATACACTTGACCCAAACTATTTAGGGAAGCTTCAAATCTTATCCAAAGACTCGCTGCGACAAAAAACCTTATATTTCGAGTTCTACAAACCCATCGCGCCAGAGGGGTTCGGATTCCCGCAACTATTACAAGAAAACAACAGTCGTCGCCCATACGAGTATTCGGTGGCCAACTACCGTAACCAGATTTTGGTCTACAAATACGGCAAATACATCTATCCCAATTTCTTCAGTGAGCAAAACGGTAAAGATCATGATTTCAACTACGCTCAGGGGTATAAGCATTACACCGTCAAATACGGCGATAACAATGCCATAGTCATCAGTGTGCCACGTAGAGGCTGGTCAGAAACGACAGCTCCGTTTGCATTGTTTTTCCTGGGAATGATAATACCTTACCTGCTCATTTATTGGATTTTACGTCAGAAAGAAGACGAAAAGACACATAGTTTCCGCCAGCGGTTGCAAAGCGTAGTGCTGTTCACTTTAGCCTTATCATTCCTCGCCATCGGACCTGTTTCGGTCATTTACATGCGTAGCGTTTACAATCAAAAAACCATGACTTCACAATTCGAGAATACACGAACGCTTGCTTTGGAGATGGAAAACGACCTCAATTTGGTCTCCATGGTTGACAATACTTCACGAGACACTTGGACAGACATATTACAACACTATGCAGCCACATTCTTTACAGACCTCAACCTCTACAGCCTTGACGGGATGCTCATCGCCACAACACGACCTGAAATCAATGAACTAAACCTGCAAGCACCCCTCATGAACGCCGAAGCCTATCAACAAATGTACCGTAACAAAGCACTTTATTTCACTCATGAAGAAAAGTTGGCAAAAGGCAGCTACGAGTCGGCATACATTCCCATTACCGACACGAACGGGAACACTTTGGCCTATCTTAATACACCCTATTTTTCAAGTACTATAGATTTGCATAAGGAAATTCTTAACTTCGTCCTTACCTATATTAACATCATCCTTATCTTGTTGGGCATCGCGGTGATTTTCGTCCTCAGAGCAACCAAACGACTGACCCAACCGTTGTCTTTGATTCAAAACAAAATGCGTGGCATCAAAATCGACCAGAAGAACGAACCCATCGAATGGAAGGGAAACGACGAAATCGGGTCATTGGTGAAACAATACAACCAACTTATAGTCGAATTGGAGAAAAGCGCTGCCGAGTTAAAACGTACCACTACCGAATCGGCATGGCGCGACGTGGCGCGACAAGTGGCACATGAAATCAAAAACTCATTGACTCCTATGCGACTCAGCGTGCAATTGCTCCAACACAACATTGAAAGCGGCGCAAATAATCTGGACGAGCGTGTCAATCGCACTTCTGCTACTTTGATTGAACAAATCGATGCTCTCTCCAACATTGCCTCTTCGTTCTCGCGATATGCCAAACTGCCTGAAAACCATCCGCAGCAACTGGACTTGGCCGAGTTGATCGGTAATGTGGTAAACCTCTACGATAACGCGGAAAACATCACATTCAATTATGTTTACGACAAGACGAAAAATCACAGCTATAACGGCGATAAGACCAACCTAAACAGCGCTTTCGGCAACATCATCAAGAATGCCACGCAAGCCATTGGAACCAAGTCAAACGGCCATATTGAAGTATCTTTGAAAGCTTCTGATACAACATACATTATCACCGTGAAAGACAACGGAAAGGGGATCAAGGAAGAGGACAAAAACCGTATTTTCTTGCCGAATTTCACTACCAAATCGGGCGGATCGGGCGTGGGTCTGTCCTTGACATACAATATCATACAAACCTGCGGCGGAAACATTTCTTTCCAAAGCGAAGAAGGAGTTGGAACCGAATTTAGGATTGAATTGCCATTCCAGATAAACGCTTAGCATAACTGCCTAAAATAAAAGCCATGAACGAGATTTTCGAAAACCAGGAGGAAGAAATCCTTAGTGAAAATACCGAAATCGCTACCGATAAAAAATGCCCCAATTGCGGCGCGACTATTACTTTTAGCCCAACAACTGGCAAATTGCACTGCGAGTATTGCGGTTATGAAAAAGAACTCCCAAAACCCGAGGAGGAAAACGCTATCGTGGAAATGGATTTTGAGGCCGCTTTGCATACCGAAAGTTTCAATTGGGGCGAACAGAAAAAGTCGGTGGAATGTAAGCAATGCGGTGCCGTGACCATCTATGATGTCTTGCAAACCGCAGCCGTGTGTCCCTTTTGCGGCTCAACGAGCGTAATGCCAGCCGCGGCTCAAAATTCCATTGCACCTGGAGCCGTATGTCCATTTAGCATACCCAAAGAGATGGCAGGTGAAAGCTTTACCAAATGGCTGAAAAAGAAATGGTTCACTCCAAGAAAAGCCAAGAAAAATGCCCGTCCAAATGCTTTCCAAGGCATTTATCTACCTTATTGGACTTACGACGCACAAACCACCTCAAATTTCACGGCGAGGGCTGGTTATGATAAACAAGTGAAAAAAAAGGACGGCAGTTTTGAAACCCAAACAGACTGGCGGCATGTGATGGGTGTCTATCGGGAATTCATAGATGACGAAACTGTGATGGCTTCGAAGCGGCATTTAAATTCAGGCGTGACAGGGTGCGGGCCTTTCAATTTGTCGAAATTGGTGCCCTATAATCCGCAAGTGCTGGCCGGTTTTGTCGCTGAACGATATTCTGTTGGTTTGAAAGAAGGCTGGCAGAAGGCACAAACGAGCATCCATTCCAAATTAAATTCACACATCCATAGTTATGTCAAATCTAAGTGGCACTGTGACCAGGTGAGTAATCTTAGATTCTCAACACTATACAGCAACATCACCTATAAATACATCCTTGTGCCAGTCTGGATGTCGTCGTTCAAATACAAGGATAAAATATATCAGTTTGTGGTAAATGGGCAAACGGGCAAAGTGAGCGGCAAGGCTCCTGTTTCGGCTTTCCGAGTCATATTGGCCGTCTTGCTCGGTATTGCTGCTATTATAGGACTATATTATGCGCTGCAATGAATACGACTCTGTTGATTTCATCCCCCAAAGTTTGCAATAAGGAATTTTTTGCTCTAAAAATGAAAGCCAATTATAGAAAAACCACTACTTTTGCAATTTAATTCGGAAATTGAAGTTATAAGTATTTGAAACGATAAAATAAACAACAATGAAAAACAGAATCACGACCGTCATCCTGGTGCTGCTTGCAGCGTTCATCACGCTTGGAGGAAATACCAGTTGCAAGAGCAAGAAAAAATTGGCCAAAGAAGCCGCAGAAGCTGAGTACAAGTCGAGATCAGAGCAAGCAGTGAAAGACCTGAATGCCATTCTTGACGATGAAACTTTATGGAGTCTTGAAGAGAAAGAGGCTCGCGTACAGTCCATTAAAGACTGGAATCTGCAAAACCCTGAAGTGGATGACCTTCTGTTCCAAGTGGAAAAGAAACTCGCCCGCGAACGTGCCCAAAAAGAAGAGGAAGAGCGCAATATTGAACAGCAACAGCAAGCACAAGCCATCAATGATGTTCTTGAAAAGAACTTTGGTAGCATAGCCCGTGCTGGAAATTCGTCACAAGCCAACCGTCTAATCAATGAAACATTGGAATTATTTGAATCGGCCAACATTCCTGTGCTCATTATTATCAACCAAAATGCTGGATTTAACGACTACGACCGTCCGACTACCATTGAGAATTATCTCAACTATCTGAAAGACCAGAAAGTTTCAAACAACAAGGTCTACGAAATCAAATACAACGCCAACGGAAAAATCAACGAACTTGAACTGATAAAGAAATGAAAAAGATCATAGCCACATTAGCCATTGTCCTCTGCATTGCCGGCACTGCCTTGGCACAGGACGAACTGAGTTTTGAACGCAAGCAAGCCATCGACAGCCTTGCTTTGGAGAAGGTGCGTGACCTGAGCAAATACATTAAAATCGTAGGCTCAAAAGACACACCTTTCAGTGAAGCTAATCGCGTCATCGACAGAGCCGAAGAGCTTTTCATGAATGATGCTGAAATTGGTGTTTCGTCACTGAGTTCCAACCAAATTACCTATTACCGCGTACGCAAATATCTCGAGCATTTAATGCGCTTAAACTACGACCGCGTTGAGATTGAATGGTACAACATTGAGTACGTCAGCGACTTGCAGCGCCAGCCCGACGGTACTTATGTAGGTGTCATTACCATCTTCCAGACCTTCCGTGGATATGATGCTGAAGGTCAGTTGCAGTACAAAGACACCACAAAGAAAGATATTACTGTATACGTGAAGCGAAAAGAAACCCAAATTGGAGGTCGCACCATCGGTTTCTGGGACGTGTTGCTTGGCGACATGCGTGTGAAGGAAACTACAAATAGATGAAAATCATCCGAAATATCTTATTGATCATCATAGAAATAGCTTTCGTCTGGCCCGTTATGGGTCAGACGATTGGCAATTTTCAGATGGACGAAACGGAGCTTTATGCCATGACCAAACAAATGGGTCAGTTCATGCGTCGTTTCAATTATGAGGAAGACCAATTCGGTGAAAGGCTGAACCCAAAAGACCCTCGTTATCGCAATAATGAAATGCGCCGACAGTCATTGCCCATCCTTTTTGATCAAGAAAAATACGGAAAGCAGACTGATTTGCAACGTTATTTTATTGAAGATGTTACCAAAAGCGACTCTACCTTCATGACCTTTCTTGGAGGTCGTTGGTACTCGGAAGTTTCCTGCACGTTCAAATATAATGGAAAACCCGTAAATGCAATGCTATTTCTTGCTGTGGAGAAAGAAGGATTGGGATCAAAATGGGTTATCACCAACGTGTATTTTTCTGAATTCAACAAATTGTTTCCCACAGGTGAGATAACGGAGAAAGAAAAATATTTCCTCCATCCGATGAGTCATGAGCTGGATTTCATGAACATTTACAAAGCCTTTCAAAATTCGGATGTCATTGAGTACTACGCTTCTAAAGAATACCAGCCCGACTATCTGACGTTGTTCTTTTACGAAATAAAACAAGGCCACCTTGTATTTCAACATGTTGATTCAGTGAAGTTTCACGTGCTACAAATTAAAGATTGGTATTTTGAGGTATCGTGGTTCAACCGTTCGGGACTCAATTCCGGCTGGTTGATGTCGAACGTAATATATATGCCTGAAAAAGAAAAAGTTAATCTTATCAAATTTTATCAACCATGAAACGGATAGCTGTACTTGCATTCATAATGATCGGATTCTCTTTGGGTGGGTATGCCCAAAAACTGTCAAAAGAAGAAGTGGCAAGATACGAAACAGAGGTGAGAGGCTTGTTGTCTTATCTTGAAGAAACTTTGAACTTCATTGGAGATAGCACCACTACTGCCCTTGAAAAGGAAATCGTGTTCACTGATAGTTGGAATAAGATTTTTATTGATGACAAAGTGCAAGTGGAAGACGACCTCGATGTGAACCGCAAGACACCTATCAACAAAGACGTTCAAGCGTATCTGAAAGACATTGATTTCTTTTTCAAGAACGCTTCGTTTAAGTTTGAGGTTCAAAGTATTGCCAATAATACCCGTGATGATGGCAGCGTCTATTTCAAAGCTACCGTTACACGTCATCTGATGGCTAAGACTATCAACGACGATGTTATAGACAATATGAGAAACCGTTTTGTGGAAATCAACCTTGACCGAAAAAACAACAGCATAAAAATAGCTAGTATTTATACCTCAAAAATCAACGAGAAAGAGGAATTGCGCAATTGGTGGAACAGTTTATCAACGAACTGGAAAAAACGTTTAGGCGAAGGAATAAAGCTCTATGACAGTATTCCTTTAGAAACAGTAGGCATGATTTCGTCCGCTGATTTTATGGCTTATTTTCCTATTTTTGACAACATCACAGGAGAAACTATCCTTAATGATAAATCCTACAAGTCCGAAGCCGACATGAGAGAACTCGACAACAAGTTGAAACTCGTCACACAAAAAAAAGAACTCAATTTGTCAGGATTGCGCGAAATCATCTCTTTGGAACCAGTCATTGAGCTTTCCGATTTGCTCGTACTTGATATATCTGAAACCTCCATTGAAGACATTTCGCCGTTGCGCAGTGCCAATAAACTGAAGACTTTGCGCGCAAATTCCACCTTCATTGAAGACCTTTCGGCTCTAAAATACTGTCTAACACTTGAGGAACTTGAAGTGGCAGGTACCACAATAGGCGACCTTTCTGCACTGCAATCATTACACAACCTTAGTAAGCTTAACGTTGCTAATACTATGGTCAGCCGCCTCTCGGAATTGAAAAACTTCCCAAACCTCAGTACCTTAAACCTAAGTGAATGTAGAATTTCAAACATAACTCCGTTGCAAGACCTTACACAACTGAAAAATTTAGACATCAGCAACACCTCCATCCGAGATTTAACACCACTTAGTCAACTTAAAGAGCTGCAAAATCTCAATATTTCAGGAACACCCATAGTCAATTTGCAGCCATTGAGCGAACTTGAAAACCTTCGTGAACTCAATTGCAACCAAACCAATATCAGTGACTTGACTCCACTCAAAAACCACAAAAAATTGGGAAAAATCTATTGTGACCAATCTAAAATTGGAAATGCTGAAGCCAGTGCTTTCACAAAAGACAATCCTTTCACTCTTGTCATTTTCGACACCGAAGCCCTCAGAAATTGGTGGGATGAACTTCCCATTTATTGGAAAGCTGTATTTTTAAAGCAAATAGAAATTGAAACAGAACCCACAACTGAGCAGTTGCATGAAATCATCAATTTGCAAGAACTCGACCTTTCGGATAATCCTTACATGCAAAACCTCTTGCCTGTCAGCAGATTGACCAATCTGAAGTCACTTAGCATTGCTAATACTGAAATCAACTTTTTACAACCTATTCAAGGTTTAGCCAACTTAGAGTCTTTGAACCTTAATGGTACGTACATCAATAGCATCGAGCCACTGAAAGAAATGACAAACTTGAAATATATCGATATTAGTGACACACCGATATATGATTTGACCCCGCTTTCCAATGACGACAACATCAGTATCATTATCGCTGAAAACACTTCTATTACTCAACAAAATGTCATTAACTTGAAGGAAAAACAACGTCAAGTGATCGTAATCTACCAAAACCTCGAAGAATGGTGGAATAATCTTGATGACATTTGGAAAGCCATATTTAAAAAACAAATTGTTCTTGAAGACAATGATCCAGATGAAATTGAATTGCAACAAATGATAGACTTGCGTGAAGTCACAATAAGTCCTGAATTTCCTATTGCCTCAATTCAACCATTAAATGAGTGTATTTGGCTCGAAAAGCTCACCATTGAGAATCAAAGTATCCGTGACATCACACCATTGGCTGACAAAACCTATTTAAAAGAACTAAATGCGCAAAACAATCCCATTAGTAGCCTTAAACCATTGGAAAACGATGTACAGATGGAATATCTAAACATTGAAAATACACAAATCAGTGACTTAGGACCTCTTTCAAAGATGATAAATCTTGTTACACTCAATGCAGGAGGAACACCAATCAAATCATTAAAACCTTTGCAAGATCTCATCAACCTTGAAAATCTATTCATTAACAATACAAGTGTCAAGAACTTGTCGCCAATAGAAAACTTGTCCAAATTAAAGACGCTGAAGGTTTACAACACCAAAGTAAGCAACAAGAAAATAGAATCATTGCAACAAAAGCGTCTTGACATGAACATTATCTATTATTGATTAATTTTTAAATAATTGTTGTTGGTGATTAATGTAAAAGTGTGAATAGGTTGATAACTTTTCAATAAAAATCTTGCTATTTTGGAGTCTATTATGAGACAGGTCTAACCTATGGGATTAATCGCCTATCTTACAGAAAAATTTGTCTGTTTTCGAATATTCGATGAAAAATAAAACAATGGATAAAATGAGCGTGATTTTTCAAAAATCATGTTCATTTTTCGTTTTGAAAAGTGAAGAGTTTTCTGCCTGATTGCTGTTGTCAACAAAGGCGCAATTTTTAGCAACCGAATGAAAAAGTTATCAACAGAATTTTTGTTGATAACTTTTTATTTTATTGATAAACAAATAGTTATTTTAAAAGTACTCTATATGCAGTCATTAAATAAGTGTTTCATAAATAGTGGAATAAATGGGTATCGAATGATGAAAAGATGTACTTTTGCGAAATATTTATCAACAGGTATTGTAATGGAAAAAATTATTCCTATAGCGAGCGACCATGGCGGTTTTTTGATGAAACAGTTTCTGATTGAAAAATTGGAAGCATCAGGATATAAGGTTGTGGATTTTGGAACCCATAGTGAGAAAAGCGTCGATTATCCGGATATGATTCATCCATTGGCAACAGCTATTGAAAAAGGGGAATATCCAATAGGAATTATCCTCTGTGGTAGTGGCAATGGAGCCCAGATGACGGCCAATCATCATCATGGCGTAAGAGCTGCCTTGTGTTGGAATGTTGAATTGGCTAAACTTGCACGGCAACACAATGATGCCAACATTCTTGCATTGCCTGGAAGGTTTATTTCCAACGAATTGGCCTGGGAGATGGTGCAAGCTTTCCTTACAACCCAATTTGAGGGTGGAAGGCATAAAAGAAGAGTGGAAAAAATAGAACAAATCGAGAATTAAAATGAACGGTACAAAAGCGACATTTTTAGAAAAATCAGAAATATCTTTTGACGAGGAACATTGGCAGAAAATCAACTACAATACAAGTTGTTACGAGAAGAGCTTTGCCAAAGGTAAGGTGAATTATCGTGACATGGAGTTGGAAAAAGAACGCGCCTATAATCTAAGCAACAAGTCATTGATGAATCTTGAAAAACTACTCGTCGATTTTGAGACCCATTTCAATAAAAACGGCGGTAAGGTACTTTGGGCTCGCGATGCTGAAGATGCAAGAAAACTGATTTTCGACCTTTTGACACGCGAAAAAGTCAATGCAGTAACTCGTTCCAACTCTACGGTATTGGATGAAATTGACATAAATGCCTTTTTAGGTCGAAAGAATATCAGTTTGACAGAGACTGGTTTCGCGCGTTTTGCTTTGCAAACCAAAAACTTGCATGCTTATCACCCACTTTCATCTGCCATCCATCTTTCCAAGGAAGAACTCAACGGCTTGTTGACAGAACAGTATAAGTTGAAACCTGATAGTTCACCTAAGCAGATGGTGAATTTTGTTCGTTATCAGGTGTCGGAAAAAACGAATAAGATTCATGCCTGCTTGACAGGAGCCAACTTTTTATTGTCAGATGAAGGTGGTGTTGTGTTGACAGAAAATGAAGGCAATATCTTGAAAGCCACGTCAAAAGCTAAGATTCATATTGCAGTTGCTGGCATTGCCAAAGTCATTCCTTCGATGGACGATTTGAGCGTTTTGCTGCCATTATTGTCATCGCATGCGACGGGGCAAAGTATGGCGGCATTCAATAATATCATATTCGGGCCGTCGAAGACTGGCAATCCAGAACAAATGTACGTTATCCTGCTCAACAACGATCGTTCCGAATTGCTTTCCCATGAGAAGCAGCGTAAAATGATGTCGTGCATCCATTGTAGTGCATGTGTCAGCGTGTGTCCAATTTACAAAAACATAGGTGGTTACGCTTATGATTCCAGCTATGTTGGGCCAATGGGTAGCGTGATGACACCATTGATGCATGGTTTGAAAGAGTATGAGTACCTTACTTCGGCTTGTTCGCTTTGCGGAAAATGCACGGAAATTTGTCCCGTAAAAATCCCATTGGACGATTTGATTATTGAGAACCGCCATCTTGTGGCAACAGAGAAGGTTGGTGATGCCAAATTGGAGTCCATGTTCAAGTTGATGATTTGGCATTGCAAATCGCGAAAAAGGATGGATAGTCCATTGTTTATGAAAAAGATAGAAATCAAACGATATTTAAATAAGCAGACTTGGGGTGACCGTCGTGAATTGCCAGAATTTGCACCTAAGTCATTCAGTCAGTGGTGGAAGGAGAAGAAATAGTAAGAATTTTTATTTCGGTGTCATTATTTTGTTTACTTTTGCACACATAAATTAAAAGAAAACAAAGTATACAAAAATAGGCATTATGATTACTTTTACTGATAGAATCACGCTTGATGCAGTTGAAAAATTGCTGTATTCGGGCGAAAAATTACAAATTGATTCCGCTTGGATGGATAGGGTGGAAGCATGCTATCGTTTTTTGGAAAAGTTTGCCGCTGAAAAAGTCATATATGGCATCAATACGGGTTTTGGCCCTATGGCGCAATGGCGTGTTGATGATAAGTATCTTACTGATTTACAATATAATATTATTCGAAGTCATTCCACAGGAGCAGGAGAACCTTTGGAAGATATCTACGTGAAATCGGCCATGATTGCTCGCCTCGGCACAGTATTACAGTGCCGTTCCGGCGTGCATACCGACGTGGCTAATCTGTTGGTGGAATTCATCAACAACGAGATTTATCCCTTCATTCCCATGCATGGTAGTGTGGGTGCCAGTGGCGACCTGGTGCAATTGGCTCACATTGCCCTTTGTCTCATTGGTGAAGGCGAAGTGCACTATAAGGGTGAATGGCGCAACACCAACGAAGTAATGAAACAATTGGGTCTGACCCCGTTGAAAATGCACATCCGTGAAGGTCTCTCAATCACCAACGGAACTTCTGTAATGACGGGTATCAGCGTCATCAACCAGTTCCACGCTGAGACTTTACTTGATTGGGCAACCCTTGCCGCCGTCTGGATGAACGAAATTGCTTCCTCATTTGACGATTATATGTCGGAAGGCGAGAACAATTGTCGCCACCATGAAGGACAACAAGCAATTGCCCACCGTTTGCGTGAACTCTCCAAAGGTTCTCAATGCCTGAAAAAACGAGCCCACGAGCTTTACGACTATGGCCACTCCGATGTCAAGGTGTTTGAGCATAAAGTGCAAGCTTATTATTCATTGCGTTGCACACCACAAATCCTTGGTCCCATTTGCGACACGTTGAAATATACACGCCAAATCCTTGAAGATGAACTGAATTCCGCTTGCGACAATCCTATCGTCGACCCTGAAACGGAATATGTTTATCATGGTGGCAACTTCCACGGTGACTATATTTCGTTGGAAGAAGATAAGGTAAAAATAGCCTTGGTGCGTCTCGCCATGACCTCAGAGCGTCAGCTTAATTATCTCTTCCACGACCGCATCAACGGCATCCTGCCTCCATTCCTCAACCTTGGCACGCTCGGACTGAACTACGGTATGCAGGCCTGCCAGTTCACGGCCACTTCGACGACTGCTGAATGTCAAACCCTGGCCATGCCCAACTATGTGCACAGCATCCCAAATAACAATGACAACCAAGACATCGTCAGCATGGGTACTAACTCGGCTCTGCTATGCAAGCAAGTGGTGGAAAACTGCTTCCAAGTAATGGCTATCCAATACATCGCTTTGGCGCAGGCCACAGACTGTCTAAAGATTGCGGACAAGCTGGCGCCCACTTCGCGTAAACTCTATGACAAAGTGAGAGAAATTATCCCGCTCTTCATCGAAGATACGCCGTTCTACAAGGAAATCGCCGCTGTTGAGAACTATCTGAAAACAAACCCCTTAAAGCTGAAATAATGAAATATGCCCTTGTTACTGGAGCCTCACGGGGCTTGGGCAAAGCCATCGCTATACGCCTTGCCAAAGACGGTTTTGCCGTTCTCATCAACTACCAATCCAACAAGGAAGCTGCCGAAGATACCTTGAAGCAAATTCAGGAAGCGGGCGGGACAGGCGAATTGTTGCTTTTCGACGTTTCTGACCAAAATGCGATTGAAACGGCATTGGAATCTTGGTCGACAAGCCATCCTGACGAGTACATTTCCGTCTTGGTTAACAATGCGGGTATCCGACAGGACAACCTCATGATTTTCATGCAGGAAGAACAATGGAACCGAGTGCTTGACACCACTTTGAACGGCTTTTTCTACATCACACGCCGCGTTTTGAAAGACATGATGACTCATCGTAGTGGTCGTATCATCAACATGGCTTCGCTTTCAGGCTTGAAGGGTATGCCAGGGCAGACCAATTATTCCGCTGCCAAGGCCGCATTGATTGGCGCGACAAAAGCCCTTGCCCAAGAAGTGGCTGCCCGCAAAATTACAGTCAACGCCATTGCTCCTGGATTCATTTCTACAGACATGACCAAAGAGTTGAACGAAGCCGAACTGAAAAAGCTGGTTCCCCTTGGTCGTTTCGGCAAACCGGAAGAAGTGGCCGCATTGACGGCGTTCCTTGCTTCTGACGATGCTGCATACATTACCGGACAAGTCATTTCCATTAATGGAGGACTTTATACTTGAAAAATCAATTAAACAATTAAACAATCAACAATTAAACAATGATGAAAAAGACTATTTTAACACTCTTTATGGCATTTTTTGCATTCACTGCATTTGCGCAAAACAAGGAAACGACCATCCATGTTCCCAGTGGCTATCAAGGCTTCCTTGAATATGGCAACAGTTGGCATTTCAATAAGGCGATGAGCACAGGCATCAACCTCTCCACAACGCATGGCTTCTATTATAACGGACATGTTTTCGTCGGTGTTGGTGTCGGTATCGACTTTGACGAAAACCTCTTCATGATGCCGTTCTATACCAATGTACGTTATCTATTCATCAATGATAAATTCATCAGCCCCTTCTTGAGCTTGCGACTTGGTTCATTTATTTCCAACAATATTGGAGCGTACGGCGACTTCGGTGTCGGTGTCCGTTTTGCCTCAAAACGAGACTTTGCTGTCAATGTGATGGTAGTCGGCACTTATTTTAGCAAAGTTAACTATGGTCACGATGTCTCAGAAGTGGATGAATTCGGTTATCCATACACGCAGTATGTGACAGAAAGAATCAGCCCCTCACATATCTCACTTCGTTTGGGTATTGAATGGTAAATCACTTATAAACTGATATTTATGACCAAAAGAAGAGTAGTCATCACAGGCATGGGCATCTGGTCCTGCTTGGGAAAGAACAAGGAGGAAGTCGAAACGTCCTTGCGGGAAGGGAGATCGGGCATTGGCATTGATCCTCAAAGGAATGAATACGGCTACCGTTCCCCTTTGACTGGTATAGTCGAGAAACCCGAATTGAAAGGAAAACTTGACCGCAAGTTGAGGATGTTTTTGGCCGAAGAAGGTGAATATGCATACATGGCCACGATTGAAGCTTTTGGTCAAGCGGGTGTTGACGATTCTTATTTGCTTGAAAACGAAGTCGGTGTAATTTTCGGCAACGACTCATCGGCAAAAGCGGTCATCGAATCACACGAAATTGCCAAGGAAAAGAAAGACACGACCTTGATGGGATCTGCCGCGATTTTCCAGTCGATGAACAGCACCGTGACGATGAACCTCTCCACCATCTTCCACCTGAAAGGCATCAATTTGACGGTCAGTGCGGCCTGCGCCAGTGGCTCGCATTCCATAGGTTTGGGAGCCATGTTGATTCGCAATGGTTTGCAAGACATGGTGCTTTGTGGCGGTGCGCAGGAGACCAACTACCTTTCCATGGCCAGCTTCGACGGCATCAGTGCCTTCTCGACCCGTATTGACGACCCAGCCAAAGCCTCTCGTCCTTTCGACCGCGACAGGGATGGCCTCGTGCCGAGTGGCGGTGCAGCGGCCTTGGTGCTTGAAGATTATGACCATGCCGTAGCCCGTGGTGCCACCATTTTGGCTGAAGTTTGTGGTTACGGCTTTTCGTCCAATGGCGAAAGCCACATCTCACACCCCAGCGAGGAGGGTTGTTACCGCGCCATGTCACGCGCCATGAAAGAAGCCGGTGTTTCTGTGGCCGACATCGACTATGTGAATGCTCACGCCACTTCCACGCCGCAAGGCGATATGTTTGAGGCTATGGCATTGAATAGACTCTTTGGAGAGGCCAAAACGCCCATCTCGTCCACCAAGTCAATGACGGGTCACGAATGCTGGATGGCTGGCGCGAGCGAAATCGTCTATTGTATCCTCATGATGCAAGGCGGTTTCATTGCTCCAAATATCAACTTCGAGAACCCTGACGAATATTCAAAAGGCCTTAACATTGTCAACAAGACCACTGAAAAAGAACTAAATACTGTACTTTCCAATTCCTTCGGTTTTGGAGGAACGAACAGCGCATTGATAATCAAAAAGTTATAATCCTAAATCTATTGTCTTATGAGAAAATTAATGTTAGTAACATTGGCCGTTTTGTTGAGCATTTCGGCCATGGCAAAAGTAAAAGTAAAGTCAGGTTCGGCAGCCTGCATGAGAGAAGAAGCCACCGCAGTCATCGTGTTCGACTACAGCGAAGCCACGTATGACGAAGACGAAACCTACCAAGCCTGGTGCGGTGAAGATTACGAAGAGCGTGTCAATCTGTCCATAACTGATTTCATCAACGCCTTCAACAGCAACAGCAAAGGCTTGCAAATCAACAACGAAGCCACTGATGCAAAATACCGTATTATCGTGAAAGTCGGCGACTGTGATCAAAGCATGGACATGGGTTGCAGTTGGGGTGAAATGAGGTTTAAATGCAGCGCCATGATTACCGTGGTGGAAATTGCCACCGACGAGGTCGTTTGCACTGTGGAAGTTGACGAAGAAGAAGGTCTCTGCGACTATGTTCCCAACGACCGCATTGGATCTTGCTTCAGAGCCATCGCCAGAGAATTAGCCAAAAAGAAATAATCTCTATGTACCTTAACCCTACTCTAAAAAAAGCTTATAGCAAGGAGCATTTGACCGCCCGTGAGGCACAGGCCAAAGCTGAATGGATTGCTTGGGGACCGATTGTGTTCCAAGTGAGCCGATTAATGAAAAAGTTCGGCATTTTGGAAATGCTGCGCAACAGCGACAATGGCATGACCGAGGCCGAAATAGCCGAAAAAGCAGGTATCAGCGGTTATGCCGCCAAGGTGATGCTGGAAGCCAGCTTGTGCATTGGCACGGTGCTGATTGACCCCGAAACTGACCGTTACACGCTGAGCAAGACGGGCTGGTGCTTCATTACCGACCCCGCCACCAATGTGAACACGGAATTCAACCACGATGTGAACTATGAAGGTTGGTTCCATTTGGAGGAAAGCCTGAAAGAAGGCCGTCCCGTCGGACTGGAACACTTCGGACCGTGGCCCACGGTGTACGAAGGCCTCTCGCAACTGCCGCCACAAGTACAAAAGAGCTGGTTCGGCTTCGACCATTTCTACAGCGACAGCTCGTTCCAACAAGCCTTGGAAATCGTGTTTGCCAACAAACCTAAGACTCTGCTTGATGTGGGCGGTAATACGGGTCGCTGGGCTTTGCAATGTGTGGGATATGACAAGGATGTGCAGGTGACCATTGTGGACTTGCCGCAACAGTTAGAAATGATGCGCCGAGCCACCGCTGGAAATCCTGGTGCCGACCGCATTGACGGCTACGGCATGAACCTGTTGGATGCCTCTCAAGCTTTCCCCACCAACAAGCATTACGACGCCATTTGGATGAGCCAGTTCCTTGATTGCTTTGGCGAGGACGAGATTGTCAGCATCGTGAGCCGCGCCGCCAAGATTATGGACGATAACAGCCGCCTGTATATCATGGAGACGCTTTGGGACCGTCAGCGCTTCGAACCAGCGGCCTTCTGCCTCACCATGACGAGCCTCTATTTCACCGCCATCGCCAACGGAAACAGCAAGATGTACCACAGCGACGACATGAGACGATTGGTCGAAAAGGCAGGTTTGCAGGTGGAGACGATTCACGACGGCCTCGGCCAAGGCCACAGCATTATGGTTTGTAAAACAGTTAACAGTTGATAGTTGTTCAGTTATCAGTTCAAATCAGTCCTGTGTCCAGCAGTCCCTTTGTCTTGCGTCAAAAATCAATTCAACAATTAAACAAATAACAATTCAACATAGATGAACAGACAAGAAATAGAAGAAAAAGTCAGGGAATTCCTCATCGAAGACCTTGAAATTGACGAAGAAAAAATCCAGCCAGAAGCCCGCCTGAAAGAAGACATCGGCATCGATAGTCTCGATTTCGTTGACATCGTGGTCATCGTCGAAAAGAAGTTCGGCTTCAAAATCAAAACCGAAGAAATGGCTACGGTGAAGACTTTCAGCCAGTTCTGCGACTATATCGAGAAAAAGATAGCCTAAGCTTAGTGGACGAAGCGCTGCAACATAACGAATGGTCAGGCAAGACGGACGGGCAGCCCTGGATGCAACGTGCACTTATTGCAATGTTCCGTGTGCTTCCACTGTGGTTGCTCTATGGCGTGATGGCGATGGTGGTGCCTTTCTACATGCTTTTCAATAGAAAGGGCTATCAGGCCATGTACCGTTTTTTCCGAGAGCGGATGGAATACGGCTGTTGGAAGTCGTTTTGCAAAGTCTATGCAAACCATTTCCGCTTCGGACAAATCATCCTGGACCGTTTTGGCGTGTATGCTGGAAAGAAATATAGTTTCCAGAACGAAGGCCAAGAGTTAATGGACGAATTGGAGGCACATCCCGAAGGTTTCGTCTTGTTGAGCAGTCATGTGGGCAACTATGAAATTGCGGGCTATTCATTGAAACCTAAGCATAAGATAATCAATGCGTTGGTTTATGCGGGCGAGACGGCTACAGTGATGGAAAACAGGCAACGAGTATTGTCGCAAAACAACATGAAAATGGTTCCCGTGAAGGAAGATCTTTCACATCTGTTTGCGCTGAACACGGCTTTGGACAACGGAGAGATAGTGAGTATGCCCGCCGACCGCATCTTTGGCTCGCAGAAGTCGGTAGAATGTCGGTTTTTTGGCGAAACGGCACGTTTTCCGTTGGGTAGTTTTGCAATGGCAGTCCAAAAAGGAGTTTCCGTGCTGGCCGTCTTCGTGATGAAGGAAGGCATGAAGAAATATCATGCATACGTTCGCGAGATGAAATGTGACAAGACCGCAAACAAGCGTGAACAAATGGCCCAATTGGCACAGAGTTTTGCTGACAACCTTGAGGACATCGTGCGCCGCTATCCCACGCAATGGTTCAACTACTTCGATTTTTGGAAACAATGAGAGCGATTGAAGATATATCACTAAAGGAACTGATTCCGCAACGGCCACCATTTGTGATGATTGACCGCTTGGTGTCGTGTGACATGGTTTTCACGGTGACGGAATTTGAAGTGCGCGAGGATAACATTTTCGTTGTCGACGGCCATCTGACTGCCGAAGGCTTGATGGAAAACATCGCGCAAACCTGCGCCGCCCGAATGGGTTATATCAACTTGTGCAAGGGCGACACGGTGAAAATTGGGGTCATCGGCGCGGTGAATCGTTTGGATATTCTCAGAACGCCGAAAGTGGGTGAGAGGATTGTCACCACCATCGAAGTGTTGGAAGAAATGTTTCAAATTACTATGGTAAGGGCCACGGTCAAGCTCGGCGAGCAGACATTGGCCGAAGCCAATATGAAAATTGCGATAATGGACGTGGATTCGCAAGATTGAGTGTTATGGAGCAAGAGAAAGTGTTATCGGCAACCAAGCGTTTCGATGTCCGCTTTAGCGAGGTCGATTCGATGGGTGTGGTGTGGCACGGCCACTATGCGGTTTATTTCGAGGACGCCCGTGAGGAGTTTGGTCGGAAATACGACTTGGGCTACCTGATGATGTACGACAAAGGTTATTTTGAGCCGTTGGTGGAACTCACCTTCAAATACAAGAAACCTTTGATATATGGCATGAGGCCAGAGGTTTACATCGTTTACCGCCCTTGCGACGCGGCCAAAATCGTGTTTGACTACGAAATTCGCGACCCGGAAACGAAGGAAATCTTTGCCACGGGACATTCGGAACAGGTCTTCATGGACAAAAGGAATTACCAATTGGTGCTTTATGCCCCCGATTTTTATGAGGAATGGAAACGCAAATGGGAGGTAAACCAATGATTGTCAGGATTGCCGATAATATTGTTTCGCCTCTTGGGCTGACCTCTTCGGAGAATTACGCTGCGGTGAAGGCGGGTCGTTCCGCGTTGAAGCGTTACGATGGTCTTTGGCATCTGCCTGAACCCTTCACGGCTTCGCTGATGGACAGGGAAAAAGTAGAAAACGTGTTTGCTGAATTGGCTGACAACGAGAAATATACTTTCTTCGAGAAGATGATCATCCTCTCGACTTCGAGAGCTATCGCCGAGGCTAAGATTGACCCGACTTCCGACAAGGTGTTGTTTATCCTTTCCACCACGAAAGGTAACGTGTTCCTTCTTGACAAACGGGAAACGGGATTTCCCCAAGACAGGGTGCTACTTGGCGTAGCCGCCCGTCAGATGACAGAGTTTTTCCATAATCCTAATGCACCGATTGTGGTTTCAAATGCTTGCATATCTGGTGTTTGTGCTCAAATTGAAGCCATGCGCAACTTGGAGAACGGTTTGTTTGACCATGTCGTGGTGGTGGGCTGCGATGTGCAGTCGGCCTTCATTGTGTCGGGATTCCAGTCGTTCAAAGCGCTGTCGGTGGAACCCTGCATGCCTTTCGATGCCAACCGTTGTGGCTTGAATTTGGGTGATGCCGCAGCGACCATTGTTTACACCCGAAAAGACAACATCAGTGAAAACGACTGGGTGGCTTGTCGCGGTGCCATACGCAACGATGCCAACCACATCAGCGGACCGTCACGCACAGGCGAGGGTAGTTACAGGGCTTTGAAAGTTGCCCTCGGTGATGTCAATCCCGACCAAATCGCTTTCATCAACACGCACGGAACCGCCACCTTATATAATGATGAGATGGAATCCTTTGCTATTGAGCGGGCTGGACTTTCGCAAGTTCCCGTCAACGGGCTGAAAGGCTATTACGGTCACACGATGGGTGCCGCCGGTATAATGGAGACCATTCTCTCCATGAAAGCCATTGACGACCACAACATATTGGCTACCAGAGGTTTTGAAACCTTGGGTGTGACCCATCCTTTGGTGCTTTCCAACCAAAACCAACCGACAGACAAACGAATGTTCATCAAATTGCTATCGGGTTTTGGCGGCTGCAATGCGGCCTTGCTGATGGCGAAAGGAGGTGCGTCATGCTAAAACAGTTGGTTCATATCACACCAAACCTGGTGGTGGTCAATGGTAAGGAATTGGTGCACCAGGAAACTGGTGCCGCCATGCTGACGGAACTTTATCGCGCCTATGTTGGTGACTATCCGAAGTTCTTCAAGATGGACACCTTGAGCAAATTAGGTTTTATGGCATCTGAATTGTTGTTGCAAGTGGAAGGTGCCGAGCGTTTCATCCCTCGCGAAGACCGTGCTGTGGTGTTCTTTAACCGCAGCGCGTCATTGGAGGCCGACACAGCATATCAAGTGACAATACAAGACCCTGCCAATTTCTTCCCCAGTCCGGCGGCGTTTGTCTACACCTTGCCCAACATCGTGACGGGCGAAATCGCCATCCGCAACAAATATTTCGGCGAGACCTCATTTATCGTCTTGGAAAAGTACGATGAACCAATTATGGCACGACAATTGCAGAACGCCTTCCTCGACCCGATGACAAAAAGCATCCTTGGCGGCTGGGTTGACTGCATCGATGAGGAACACTTTGAGGCTAAGGTAATCATTATGGAGAAGCCAAGTGAATTGCCCCACGCCATCTTGTTTCAAGAAACAATACAACGATTCAACAATAAATTCAACATACAACAATTAAACAACAACACTATGGACGAACTGATTTACACCCTGAAACAACAAATCATCGAGGCACTGAACCTCGAAGACATGAAACCCGAAGACATCGACGAGAACGCCACCTTGTTTGGCGAAGGTCTCGGTCTTGATTCCATTGACGCTCTGGAGCTTATCGTGCTGATGGAGAAGAACTACGGCATCAAGTTGCAAGACCCCAACCAAGGCAAGGAAATCTTCAAGTCAGTGGCGGTGATGGCCGACTACATCGCGAAGAACCGCACCAAATAAGCCGATGGAGCCGATTCTGATTACGGGCATGGGCGTCGTTTCGGCGATTGGCCTCGGCAAAGCCCAGACTTTGGAAGCCTTGCTGTCCAACCGATCGGGTGTGGGTCCGCTGAAGTACCTCAAGACGGAGCACAAGGAATTTCCTGTCGGCGAAGTGAACATGACCGATGCGGAAATGGCCGCGCGTTTGGGTCTTCCAAAGAATGCCATCACCACGCGCACTTCTTTGATGGGCATGTTGGCGCTTGGCGAGGCTTTGGACGATGCCAAACTGACTCCCGACATGTTTCCTAAAGTAGGCTTCATTTCGGGCACGACGGTGGGCGGAATGGATATGAGCGAGCAATTCTATCTTGATTATGTCAACGGGGAAGCGCATAAAGAGTACATCTCCGTGCACGATTGTGGTAGCTGCTCCGAAATGACTGCTGCTCATTTTGGCAAGTTCGCCTTTGCGACGACGCTTTCCACCGCCTGCTCATCGGCTGCCAATGCCATTATTCAAGGTGCCAACATGATACGTTGTGGCGAGGCCGATATCGTTGTGGTGGGCGGTAGTGAATGTATCACAAAGTTCCACCTCAACGGTTTCAATTCGCTGATGATTCTCGACACCGAGCCTTGTCGCCCGTTTGATGCTACGCGCCATGGCCTGAACCTTGGCGAAGGTGCAGCCTATCTCGTTTTGGAATCGGCAGAAAGCGCCAAAAAACGCGGCGTGAAAGCACAAGCTGTGCTTTCGGGCTATGGCAACGCTTGTGACGCTTTCCACCAAACCGCCTCGTCTCCCGACGGCGAAGGAGCCTACCGTGCCATGAAAGAAGCTTTGCAACTGGCTGGTTTACAAACAACTGATATTGATTATATCAACGCACATGGAACAGGAACGCCCAACAACGACGCTAGCGAGAGTCAAGCCATGAAGCGTTTGTTTGGTGAGAATGTGCCGCCAGTTTCTTCTACGAAGCCTTTCACGGGACACACCACCAGCGCGTCAGGCTCCATTGAGGCGGTGTTTTGCATCATGGCCTTGCAACATGGTTTCCTGCCCGTCAACCTCAATTGGTCACAGCCTATGGAAGAGGGTATCATACCCGTTTCACAGCCTGTCAAGAAACCCTTGAAACACGTGCTTTGCAATGCGTTTGGTTTTGGTGGCAATGACTCGTCTTTCTTACTTTCAAAAGCCGAAATAGGATGAAAAACAAGGATTTATACGTTTTGTCGGCCAAGCAAATCTCCATTCAACAACCTTTGGACGAGATGTGGATGAAGGAACCGGTTTTCTACACGGAGCCTTTTGTGCGGTCCATCGATCCGAGTTTTAAGGATTATGTTTCACCCATCGAGGCAAGACGTATGGGAAAGATTTTGAAACGTGCTTTGGCCACATCGAAGGAAGCCTTGAAAGCTTCGGGTTTGGAGACCGTGGATGCCATTATTACGGGAACAGGTTATGGTTGCATAGAAAACACCGAGTTTTTCCTTGATGCACTCTCAAACGAAGGCGAACAACTGCTAAAACCCACTTATTTCATGCAGTCGACGCACAACACCATCAGCTCGTTGGTGGCCATCCAGACCAAGAATCACGGCTACAATGCCACCTACGCCCACAAAGGCATTTCGTTCGACAGCGCCTTACAGGATGCTTGGATGCAGTTCCGCTTAGGAAAAATCAACTCCGCTTTGGTGGGTGGCCATGACGAAATGACCCCGACCTTCTACAACATCCTGAAAAAAGGCGGTGTGATGGGACAAGATGAGGAAATGTGTGGAGAGGCTGCGGTTTCGGTGGTGCTGGGAAAGCAAAGCGAAGGAGCTTTGTGCCGACTTACGGGCTTCAAGATGCTGCATCAACCTTCGATGAACACCTTGATGGATTCCGTAACCACCATGTTGCAATCCGCTGAAAAAAGCCTTGCTGACATTGATTTTGTCATGACAGGCATCAGTGGAAACCACACAAGCGACGAGGCTTATTTTTCGGAAACACGAACGCTCTTCGGTGACAAACCGTTGCTGAAATACAAGCATCTGTTTGGCGAGAGCTTCACAGCCTCAGGTCTTGGTTTTTATGCTGGGGTACAATGTTTGAAAGCGGGTTTTGTCCCCGCCCATTTGTTTGTGCATCAAACAGAGATTGTAGAGAAACAACCACATTGTGTGTTATTGTATAATCATTCTGACGGAAAGAATTGTTCACTAACGCTGTTGGAGGCCTAAACCATGTGGAAGCTGTTAGGATTGGTTGCGTTGCAAACGTTTTTCCTTTCGGGAGGAAACATGTTTCTCAAGCTTGCGATGGAGAAATTGGGCAAGTTCGAGTGGACTTGGGCCTATTTCAAGACCGTACTCACCGACTGGTGGCTTCTGGCTTGCGGCGTTAGTTTCGGCGTGGCCACGGTGCTTTGGCTATATATCTTGAAAAAGTTCCCCTTCAGCCAGGCTTATCCTTTGACCAGCCTTTCCTTTGTCTTCGGCATGCTTGCTGCGTGGCTCGTCTTCGGCGAAAGTATTCCTTTCTCCCGTTGGATTGGCCTGATTCTTGTAGTGTTGGGTTGTTTCCTAATCATGAAATGAGATGAAAAGATACCTGTTTTCAATCGTGTTGGCCGTCATCAGCCTTACGGCGTTGGCACAAACACAACTTAGCGAGATGCAAAGCCAAGAGGTGATGAGTCAGTTGACGCAGGCGGCGGCCTCAATGCAGACATTGCAATGCCGTTTCGTGCAAGAAAAGACCTCGACGATGCTGGCCGAGCCAACGGTGGCGGAAGGCACAATGCATTACGCCGCGTCTGACAAGATGCGCTGGGAATACATCACGCCTTACACTTTTGCCTTGTTAGTCAATGGCGAGCGCATCGTGAAGGTCACCGACGGCCAAGCTGAGGTTTTGGAAGGCAATTCGAGCCGCATGTACCAAGGCATGGTGAGCATCATCATGGGCAGTGCTTCGGGCAAGAAGCTGTTTGACACTTCGGTTTTTGAGGTCGTGCTCTACGACGACAACGGTTTTTGGCGTGCCGAGATGACCCCCAAGCGTCGCGACATGAAGCGCATGTTTAGCCAGTTGGTGTTTCGTTTCGACAAGAAAACCAATACCATCAGCCGCGTGGAGTTCATCGAAGCCAGCGGCGATGTCACTTCGATTCGGTTTGAGGAAATGAAACTGAATGAGGCGATAGAAAAGGGATTGTTTTTGGAATAAAAGTGCATTCTTCGCTTTGTCCCTTTCCCATCCAAATTCTTAAACACCTTATATCAGCCTACTGCCACAAAGGCTCTTGTCGCCAACTATGTGGAAAGCCCATGGCGGCTACGTCAACGGTCGGATATTTCATCAACAAAGCTTTAAGGTCGGCCACAAAGGTACTTTGCGGGTCGATGGCGCGAAGCCAATAGGCGATGCAGCAGAGCTGAGGATAGAGGCGGATTATTGGGAACGAGCGGTCTGTTATCCATGGGAGCTGCAAATAATGTGGCAAACTTGGACGAACAACGAAACTGCGGTTCCACAAACGGGCATGATGAGCACACACGTTACGGATGATGGTCAGGTTTTCCAGCCAGTTGCGCATGAACTCATGCTGCGGAATGGTGAAACTTCGTGCCACTTGCTTTTTTAAGGCGTTGTCGGAAAAATTGCTGTATATGCGCGACAAGATGCCAAGTGTAGCTATCTCAAGGCTTTTCCAGGCAGGTGGCATATCTGGTTCGTCATAACGCAGAAAATGTTCCAAAACAAAATCCTCAATACTTCTCTCAACCAAATTCCGCAAACTGGTAAGATTCCTCTGAAAAATGTCCTCGCTGACAAACAATTGCTTGTCCATAAACCAGAATGAGCCGTATTTCATCGAAAACTGTTGGATTATGCGGGTGCGCACAGCAATTTCGATACGCTGGATCGAATTGAACACGAGTGCTTTAAGTTCGCTGTCGAATTGGTAGAGAGTGAGAACATTGCTAAAATGGCTGTTGGGTTTGAACACATGTTGCACCTTATCCTCTTCCATCACTCGCCAATAAGAAGCCAAACGGAAATAACTGATGCGCTCCAACACGACGGTGGTTTCCGTCTCGTCGTCAATAATCAGTCCGCGCTGTTTCAGCAAATCAATCTGTTCCGAAAGGGTGATGGGGTGCTTGGTGTATTTCATGAGGGTAAAAAAATTATCCCGCCCTGGTACGCTGTTCAGCGGGAAGCGTGGCGGGAATTATCCAACGGCAAAATTACAAACTTTTCCCCACCCCGCAAGCATTTTGACGAAAAATTTCCTTTTTCCACTTGCAAAACCCATTTTCTTTGTATTTTTGCCCTCGCCAAGACGGCGGATACCAAGCAATGGATACTCCGAGAATACTCAGCCTTGATGAAGCCATCCAGTTCGTCAGACGTTTCAAGCAACTGATTGCTCCGCGTTTCGACGGCAAACTAAAGGTCATTTTGTACGGCTCATACGCGAAAGGCTCAGCCAATCCGTGGAGCGACATTGATGTTGCGGTTATCATGCCCAAGGTAAATGACGAGGAATGGCTACAACAGTCGGTTGGCTTGGTTCGTGATGGACATGCCGTGACAAGTCTCATTGACCCCGTGCTTCTGGAAGACCATGAGGATAGCATTTTCTATGACGACGTGATGCGAACAGGCATCGTTATCTGAAATGAAAAGTGAACTACAATACGAAACAAAAGTCTAACCAAAACACAATCTCAAATATTTCTCTACATTTGCACGATAAACAACCTAATTGCAACAATGAAACACAAATTTCTTACCCTAATGCTGCTTATGTTGGCAACGATAGCAAAAGCCAACCCTGTTGACATGAACACCGCTCGAGAGGTGGCAGTGAAGTTCTTGAACGCCAATACAAAAACACCTTTGCGCGGCACGGATGAGCTTCAGTTGGCAACCACCTACAACACCTCCCATGGCGATGTGGCCTTCCATGTCTTCAATACGCCGAATGGCTTTGTCATCGTTTCAGCCGACGATTGCGCCACGCCCATCCTCGGCTATTCCGACGAAGGCCGACCGTTTGAACCTGACAACGTACCGATACAATTGCAGGTCTATTTGCAAGGCTATGTGGATCAGATGGAATACGACATTGAGAACCATATCGTTGGCGAGCAAAACACTGTCCGACAATGGGAACTGGTAAAAAATACTGGACGGTTGAATGAAAATAGGTCTTATGATGCCGTGGAGCCTCTGGTTACCGCGATGTGGGACCAAGGTTGTTACTATAATGCCATGTGTCCTGAAGACCCTTATGGCTATTGTGGTGGACATGTGCCGACAGGCTGTGGACCCACGGCGATGGGTATGATTATGCATTATTGGGGTTTTCCTTTGCATGGAACGGGATCGATAACACATCAGTGGGATTGTCATAACAGTTTAGGCCAATACTATCCTGTGCAGTATGTGAATTTTGCAGAGGCAACCTACGATTGGGCAAACATGCCTGACCAACTTGATGAAAATTCAACACAAGATGAAATAAATGCTGTAGCCACTTTACTATGGCACTGTGGAGTAGCTTTAGAGGCGATGTATAAACCTCAATGCGCAACTGTAATAACTCCGCTTATTCCCAGGGCTTTTAACAACTATTATGGTTATACTGATGCTTGTCTTTTATATTATGATGTTGATGTACATGACTATTTCAGATGGATAGATTTGTTAAAGTCGAATCTTTTACTTGCTCAGCCAATACTTTATACTGGTAATAATGAATCTGATGGTCACGGATGGGTTTGTGATGGATACGATGCTAATGATTTGTTTCATTTCAACTGGGGTTGGAGTGGAATTGGTAATGGTTATTTTCATATCTTGAGTCATTCTTTTAGTTATTTCCAAGGTGTGGTGATCAATATTTATCCTTCATGCGATAACAGTATTGCCTATCAAATTGAAGCTGTCGCAAACAATGATACCGCAGGAAGTATTACAGGTATGGGAACATATAGTTGCAACCAAATGTGTAATTTGTCGGCTGTTGCCAATGAGGGGTATTCGTTTTCAAATTGGACGGAGAACGGAGAAATCGTTTCGTATAATCCCATCTACTCATTCACGGTTTATGAAAACAGGAGTTTAGTGGCTAATTTCGTTAATCAGAATGAATACATTGTTTCTGTTGTCGCATCTCCTGAGAATGGTGGCACCGTGGAAGGTGGAGGCAATTATGCTCTTGGACAAGAATGCACCCTATCTGCCGTTGCCGACAATGGATATATTTTTTCATACTGGACAAAATCGGGGGTAATCGTGTCTTACGAGTCCAATTATGTATTCACAGTTGTAGCTGACCAAACATTAGTGGCTCATTTCTGTGAGGAGGAGTGTTCATCATACACTGTTTCGGTTACGTCAAATCCTTCTGAAGGCGGAAGTGTGGTAGGAAACGGAACCTATGAGGAGGGAGCAACATGCATATTGACAGCCATTCCTGATCCAGGGTATTCATTTGTAAATTGGACGGAAAACGGAGAGGTCGTTTCAACGGAGTCGATGTACTTGTTTAGCGTTTACAACGACAGAGGCTTGACTGCGAATTTCACCTTGCCTTTCGAGATTAGTGCCACGGCTGATCCTTCAGAATATGGTGCAAATATTTCTGGAATAGGATTTTATATTTATAGACAAAGCTGTACACTGACAGCAGAGAACAGTGATGATTTTTGTTTTTATTATTGGATTGAAGGTTGGGATATTGTTTCTATGGATTCGGCTTATTCTTTTGTGGTGACATCGAATCGAAATTTAGTGGCAATTTTTGGTCCTAAATTAAACATTTCGGCGACAGCTAATCCAGAAGAAGGAACGGTGTCGGGAGAAGGTGTTTATAACTACAACCAGATATGTAGCCTTCATGCAATTCCTAATGATGGATATTGTTTTTATTATTGGACTGAAAACGGAGAAATTGTCTCCATGGATGAAACTTATTCCTTTGAGGTTAGAACGAACAGGAATTTGGTGGCACATTTTGGCTTTCCATTAAGTGTTTCAGCGGTGGCTAATCCAGAAGAAGGGTCGGTGTCAGGAGAAGGGATTTATAACTATAATCAGTTATGTGTCCTTAACGCGACTCCTAACGATGGTTATAGTTTTAGTCATTGGATGGAAAATGGTACGTTGGTTTCTCATAATGCGAATTTGAGTTTTAATGTTAGAAGTTCAAGGAATCTGATGGCTGTTTTCGAAGAAAAAGTGGATACTATATCAGGTTTGTTGAATGGATGGTTCTCTGTCAGTGCAGATAGGCAAGTGCAGTTTTCGAAAGGAAATCTGCAATATATAGGTAGTGCTACTGAACCTTATTGGAAATTTGCAGATAATCAATATGATTATTTGGGTGATAATGGACAATTCAGTTCAGATGAATATGTGGATAGAGATTTGTTCGGATGGGGTACCAGTGGCTACAATCATGGAGCAGTGTGTTACCAACCTTGGAGCACGAGCCAAATAGATAGTGATTATGATGCTTATGGTTCTGTTGATTTAAATCTTTATGACCAAAACGGACAGGCCGATTGGGGATTTAATGCCATTAGTAATGGTGGTAATACGACAAACCAGTGGAGAACATTGAAAACAAGTGAATGGGATTACCTCATTAATAAAAGACACACGCAATCGGGAATTCGGTACGTCAAGGCAAGGGTGAATGATATTAATGGACTTATCATATTGCCTGACAATTGGAGTGAAGAAACATATAGTTTTTCGTATATAGGCGGACAACATTATGATTATTATGAATATAATATCATTTCGGCCATTTCATGGGATACGTTAGAGTCTGCAGGAGCTGTATTTTTACCAGAAAGCGGTTTACGGGTGGGGGTTACGAGTCGTGGTACGGGAGCATATGTTTCTGCTGATCGCTACCCTTATATGCCATATGTGGATTGTTTGGCTTTTAACAATGTTGCTAGTCCAGGAATTGGTGCGATGGATCTTTCCACAGGTCTTGCAGTACGTTTGGTCAGATATCATCCAGAGCAGCCGATTTATTATGTTGCACAAAACGGGACAGGTGATGGTAGCTCGTGGAATGATGCTATGGGAGACTTGCAGGTTGCCATGGATTTTGCAGCGTTGGGACAAGGCGTTGTCTGGGTGGCAGAAGGCACTTATTATGGAGATAGTGTTTCAGAGAATGCCTTTACTATACCAGACGGCGTACGTGTTTATGGCGGTTTTGCCGGTGATGAACCGGAAGATTATGATTTGTCGTTGCGCAATTTCGCCGCTCACCCCACTATTCTTGATGGTCAGCACACCCAAAGAACAGTGTATCACGAATACCCTATGGAGTGGAGCTCTGTTCCTCGAGTTTCTCCCATCTTGGATGGCTTTACCATACAGAATGGGCATAATATAGAAGGTGGAAATGTGTTTGGTGGGAATCCAATGCTTCAGTTAAACAATTGCGTGATTCAAAATGGGGAGAGTGAGAATGGAGATCTTGTTTGTGCAATTATCAGTAATTCTATAATTGTTAATAATATAGGTTCTGGTTGGTGGACTGGTTGGGCAGGTGTGGTAATGGCAGGCTGTAATGCCTATAACTGTGTTATTGCAAACAACCATGCCGACGCTATTGCTTCGGGAAGTACTCTTGTCAATTGTATTCTTTGGAATAATATTGGTACTCCTGAATGGATATGCAACATTTCTTATTCTGCTATTGAGGGACAAGAGATTAGTGGCGAAGGCAATATTTTACTCGCCCATAGCAACAACGGTATCTCACCCGACTCGCTTTATGTGAGCTTTATAGATCCAGAAAACGGCGACTTTCGATTGTCTTGTGCCTCCGATTGTATCAATATGGGCACACCAGACATCAGCGAATTGGATTTGCCGCAAGTGGATTTGCAAGGCAATCCCCGTGTGATGGACGGCCGGATAGACATGGGAGCGTATGAGTTTGACCCGTCATGGTATAGTGTTGTCACAGTCTCGGCCAACCCGGCAGAGGGTGGCACCGTTACCCCATGCGGTAGCGGCATCTATGAAAACGGCATCGCTATCACTCTAACAGCCACGGCCAACGAGGGTTATACCTTCCTATACTGGATTGCCAACGGCGCATTGCTTTCCACCAATCCCACTTGCACCCTGACCGTGGCAGGGAATACCAACTGCGTAGCCCGCTTCATTTCTGATGATGCCACCGTGCAGACCACCAGCTTCAACAATGGCTGGAACTGGTATTCCACCTACATTGAGCAAAACGGCATTGATGGTTTGGAACAACTTGAGGAAAGCCTTGGCGCAAACGACGTCCAGATCAAGGCTCAGGTGGGCTACGCCAACTATTATGAAGGCATAGGCTGGTTGGGAACGCTCACAAGCATCAACAACGAGTCATCCTATAAGATTAAGACAACCAACCCATGTGTGGTGGAGATGTTGGGCGAGGAGACGACCCCCTCGGCGCATCCCATCACCATCGGCCATGGCTGGAACTGGATTGGCTATCCCATCAATGCGTCCATGAGCCTTACCACGGCACTCTCGGGCATCACGCCCATTGAAGGCGACCAGTTGAAGGCCCAGAACGGCTACGCAACCTATTACAATAACCTCGGCTGGGTGGGAACATTGAACACTATCAATCCAGGCATGGGGCTGTTGTACAAGTCGAACAGCAACAACAATTTCATGCTCGTTTATCCCACAAATTCAAAGGGAGAAACCCTTATCGAGAACATTACCCCGGAGAACAACCACTGGGTGCCTAACATGTACACCTATCCTGATAACATGACTGTGACGGCTGTTGTTGAATTAGACGGCAAGGAACTCCAAAGCGACAACTACGAGCTGGGCGCCTTTGCCGATGGTGAGTGCCGTGGCAGTGTGCGGTTGATGTACATCGAACCCATTCAACGTTACATAGCTTTCCTGACTGTCGTGGGTAAGGAAGTTGAGACACTCAGTTTTGGTCTCTACGACACAACGACAGGCGAGGAGATTTACGATGCCCAAGAGAGGTTGAACTTCAGCAACAACGCCATTGTAGGGTCTGTCAATGAACCTTACGTCGTCAGTTTTAGTGGCGTGACGGGAATTGATGAATGGGGCAGCCAAATTAATGTCTTCCCGAATCCAGTTGCAAGAGGCGAAAACATCACCATTGTCCCGACCGGTGTGGAGACGTTGCGCGCAATGTCTTCTGTTCATGTGGAAATCATCAATGCGCTCGGTGTGCTTGTAGAGACGCGTTTTATCGCGTCTTCACAAACCATTGCCGCCCCGAACACAGCTGGCGTTTACACATTACGCATCACCATAGAAGGCAAAGGGACGTATTACCGAAAATTGGTGGTGAGATAATCTGACCTTTGTAGAGACCGTGCTACGTCTTTACTGAAAACGAGAACGCCCGCAGGTTTCGACTTGCGGGCATTGTTGTTAAGAGGGGGAAAGAAATAATTCCGTTTTGTACGGAAGATTTTCCAACAAAAGAAATAAATACTTATTTTTGCCATTTCATTGTAAATGGGTTTTTGGAAATGAACTTTTTAGACAACCTATTCATAGTAGACGCCATCGACGACACCGAAAACGGCTTCACGGCACGGGTTCGCTGCAACCCATCTCATCCTATTTATCAGTCGCATTTTCCGGGCAACCCCATCACGCCGGGAGCTTGTTTGCTGCAAACTGCTGGTAACATTTTGCAGAAAAAACTGGGTCGACCGCTCTATTTGAAAACCGCCAAAAACATCAAATACCTTAATTTGCTGATTCCCGCCGAAGGCAAAACAGTGTGTTTTGGTTTTTCTAATGGTTCCGAGACCGAAACCGAATACAAGGCCCAAGTCGTCATCGCCGACGAAAGCACCGTTTTTACGAAGATGTCACTGGTTTTCAGCTATGAGCAGAATTGATGCCTCTGACATACAGGCAACGATGCGACAACAAAAAGTCTGCGCGGTGCTGCCAACCTACAACAACGGCGGCACCTTGCGTGACGTTATGGAGCGCGTGTTGGCTTATTGTGATGATGTCATCGTAGTCAACGACGGCTGCACCGACAATTCGGCTGAGATTTTGGCCTCGTTTAGCGAGCGCATTACGGTGGTCGACTATGGCAAAAACCGAGGAAAAGGCTATGCGTTGAAACAAGGTTTCAAAAAAGCCAAGGCTTTGGGCTTCGGTTATGCCCTTACTATCGACACCGACGGACAACATTTCCCCGAGGACATTCCAGTGTTTGTCAAGGCATTGGAGCAACACCCCGAGGCTTTGATTGTTGGTAGTCGCAACTTGAATCAGGAAAATATGCCAGGCGGCAATACTTTTGCCAACAAGTTCTCCAACTTTTGGTTCAAAGTTCAAACTGGCATTAATCTACCTGATACACAGACCGGTTACAGGCTTTATCCCCTGCAACACATTCCGCGTATTTTCACCTCACGCTATGAGGCTGAGTTGGCGCTGTTGGTTTTCTCCGCATGGCGGGGCATCGACTTGATTCCCGTCAAAATCAACGTGTTCTATCCGAAAGGCGAGGAGCGCGTCACGCATTTTCGTCCGTTTTGGGATTTCTTCCGCATCAGTCTGTTAAACACGGTATTGTGTATTGGGGCGATTTTTTACGGCCTGCCTTCACGACTTATCCATAGAATGACAAGGAGAAAGAAAGCATGAACAAGTTTTTCCTTTCCATATATGACCGCCTGTCGAACAACAAGCCGCTTTCAATAGCTTTGCTGTTGGTTATCACGGCGTTGTGTGTGTTTTCGGCCTTGCGTTTGGATTACAAGGAAAACATTGCCGACTTTTTGCCCACTGACCCTGGCAAAGAACGCTACACCTCGGTTTACAACGACTTGGGCGACCAAGGCCAAGTGACTCTCATTTTTGCCGCCGACACCACAAAACTCGATGATGACGAGGCGATAGAAGTCTTGATGGAGGCGATGGACGCTTTTGAGAACCATTGGAAGGAGTGTGATACTGCTTCGTTAATCAGTGATTTGCAATGCCGTGTGGATGGTAGTCAGGTCTTCGATGCCATGGATTTCATCCGCGAAAACCAACCGCTCTTTTTGACGGAGGACGATTATCACCGCATGGATTCCCTTTTGTCCGAGCCTGATTACATAACCACTTGTGTAGGCAATATCAAGCGCCTTTTGGCCATGCCTACAACTAGTTTCGTCGTTGATGGTGTGAAGGCTGACCCGCTCAATCTTTATTCGCCCACTTTGCAACGACTCAATGCTCTCAACCCGACGCAAGGCTATCGTTTAGAGGACGAATACCTTTTCAATGAACGTGGCGACAAGGCTTTTGCTTTCTTCTCTTCGCCGTATTCGGGTAGCGACACAAAAAACAACGCGCTGTTGGTCAATCTGTTGGATAAAGTCATTGAGCAAACGGAAAGCGAGAATCCTGACGTTCAAGTTTCGTCTGTAGGTGCCCCCGTCATCGCGGTCACCAACGCCCAACAAATCAAAAAGGACAGCTTCTTTTCTATCTCTTTGGCTCTCGTGTTGATTTTTGGCATTTTGATGTTCACCATGGCTCGCAAGCGCAACTTGCTTTGGCTCGGCATCGCCATCCTTTTTGGCTGGGTTTTTGCTTTAGCCATCATTGCGTTGTTCAAGGACAGCATTTCCATCATCGTAGTCGGCATCGGCTCGGTCATCGTAGGCATCGCGGTCAATTATCCACTGCATTATCTTGACCACATCAAGCAAGAACCCAACAAACGCGAGGCCTTGAAAGACGTCATCCAGCCTTTGATTATCGGTAACCTTACCACTGTGGCGGCCTTTGCCTGCCTCGTTTTTGTGAAGGCTGAAGCCATGCGTGACTTGGGAATTTTCGGCGCCTTGACCCTCGTGGGCACCATCCTTTTTGTGATGGTTTTCTTGCCTTTGTTCGCCGTTGTGCCGAAGAAAACCAAGAAACTATTTGTCGACAGTGGCAAGGCACCTTCCGAGACTTGGCGAAAAATCAAACTATACGCTTTTTGGCCGTTGGTCATTATCACGCTGATACTCAGTTATTACAGTCAAGAAACGATGTTTGATGCGGATTTGCACAACATCAACTATATGACGGCCAAGCAGAAAGAGGATTTGGCTCTGTTGAGCGAGTCGCTGCAAAAGGAAGGCGAGACGGATTTGATTTACGTGGTTTCGGAAGCCGCTGATTTTCAGGATGCTTTAAAGCAGAACGAAACTTTTATGGCTGATAACAAGACTTTGCTTTCCGACAAGACGACGATTTCAGGTTTGCAAGGTTTGTTGCCTTCCATGGAGAGTCAGGCAAAATCGATAGCGTTGTGGAAAACCTTCTGGCAAAACCATTCGCAAGTGCCCGATGAACTTGTTCGGGTAGCGATGGAATCAGGTTTCACCGAAAACGCCTTTTTCGCCTTTACTGATGGCATCACGAAGACCTACAAACCCTTAACAGAAAGCGAAATGGAGCCGTTGATGGCTTTGTGCGGCACCTACGTCATGCGGCACGACAGCCTTTGGCGCGTGGTCGATTTTGTGCGCGTGCCAATTGAGGACTCCGAACCACTAAAGCAGCAATTGCGCGCATCGTTGCCCAATACGGGTTTTGCCTTCAGCATCAGCGACGTGGGCAATAACCTCGTGGAGGCTCTTTCTGGCGATTTCGACTATATCCTTTACGTGTGCAGCATCGTCGTGTTTTTCTTCCTTTGCCTCTCGTTCGGGCGCTTGGAGCTGTCGCTGTTGGCTTTCCTGCCCTTGGCGGTCGGCTGGACGTGGATTTTGGGCATCATGCATTTGGGAGGCATCAAGTTCAACATCGTCAACATCATTTTGGCGACTTTCATTTTCGGCCAAGGCGACGACTATACCATTTTCATCACGGAAGGATTGCTCTACGAGTACGCCTATGGTAAAAAAATGCTGAAAAACTACCGCAATAGCGTCATTCTCAGCGGAATACTGATGTTTATCGGCATTGGTGCATTGATTTTTGCCAAGCATCCCGCTATGCGGTCATTGGCAGAGGTGGCCATCATCGGCATGGCGGTAGTGGTCTTCATGGCTTGCTACTTGCCTCCCTTTGTCTTTGACTGGCTGACCAAAAAGAAAGGGCAAGTGCGAGAAGTGCCTTTGACCTTGAAACGGCTGATTTACACTCTACTTACCTTGTTGGTATTCTTCATTTTCGCCTTTGTCATCGTCACACCTTTGACGTTGGTTTACATGCTTTTGGGTCCCAATACGGAGAAGAAGCGTTACCGTTACCATCAAATGATAGCAGGCGTTATGCGCATTGCCTTGAAACTGCTTCCTGGTGTGAAATTCTCTCTTGTCAACAAAACTGGTGAAACCTTCGAAAAACCTGCAGTCATCATCGCCAACCACCAATCGCATTTGGATTTGCTTTGCACGATGATGTTACATCCCAAGGTGGTGCTGCTCACCACGGATTGGGTGTGGAAGAACCCGATTTACGCTGTCACTATCCGTTATGCGGAGTTTTATCCCGTTTCCGATGGTTACGATAAGAACGTGGAGCGACTCAAAAAACTAGTCGAGCGAGGCTATTCAGTGGTGGTTTTCCCCGAAGGTACGCGCTCTGAGACGGGTGAAATTATCCGTTTCCACAAAGGGGCATTCCAGTTGGCTCAGGTGCTTGGCGTGGATATTTTGCCTGTCTTCATCCATGGTGCGCGTCATGTCATGCCGAAGAAGGATTTCATCTTACGCGAAGGTCAGCTTCATGTGGAAATCGCGCCAAGGATACCCGCACAAGAGGTGGCCGCTATGGAAACCCGTGCCTTGACTTCGCAATGCCGCAAAACTTATATTGAACATTTTGCGGAAATTCGCCGTCAGCGCGAAAATACGGAATATGTATTGCCATTTGTGCGCTACAAGTACATCTACAAAGGCAGCGACGTGGAACACGCCACTCGTGCCCGATTGAGGCAAATTCGCGCTCATGCTGCCGAAATCGAAGCCATTGAGGGAAAGACGATAACGATACTCAACAGCGGCTACGGCGAGTTGGCTTGGGTGCTTGCCTTGGTGCATCGCGAGGCACAAGTTTATGCGTTTGAGGTAGATGAAGACAAGTTCCTAGTGGCTTCACATACCAGTTATATCCCTGAAAACCTGCATTTCATGCGCGAAGGTGACGAACATCCGCAATGTGATAATACTATTGACAATCAAATATTTCTGAGATGAAAACTTGTGTGATAATAGGTGGTGGCTTGGGCGGTTTGGTAACTGGAGCGTTGCTTTCCAAGGAAGGTTATAAAGTGACCGTGTTGGAGAAAAATCTTATCATCGGCGGTGGTTTGCAAAACTTCAACAGGCATGGATACAGTTTTCCCACGGGAATGCACATCTTCGGAGGCTTTGAGGAGGGAGGAAATCTTCGGAAATTGTTTGATTATCTGGGAGTTTTGGACCAATTGTCGCTCCAAGCTACCGACGATGATGCTTCCGATGTGATTAGGATTGAGGAAGATGGTGCCGTTTATCGTATGCCAAGAGGAAAAGATCAATGCATTGCTTATTTGTCCACATGTTTTCCAGTGGAAAAGGAGAACATAAAGGCTTATATCGACAAGCTTTATGAACTTACGGAAAAGATGGATATGTTCTGTTTGCGTGAGTCAAAGCCCTATGAAATGATGTATATCGATGAAGACTTTGTCGTTCCTTTCGATGAGATGATGGATCGTTATATCATCAATCCCAAACTGAAAGGACTGCTGACCTATTTATGCCCATTGTATAGTGGCATGAAAGGTACGACACCGACCTTTATGGCGGCACTGCTTACGGTGATTCATTTCAATGGAACATTCCAATTTGTCGGAGGGAGTCAGCAATTGGCAAATGCATTAAAAAAAGTGATTGAAAAAGCTGGAGGACAAGTGTTGGTTCGTTCGGAGGTGGAGAGAATCATCGTGGAAGACCATCAAGTGAAGGGTGTTGTCACCAAAAATGGGAACATCTATCAAGCTGAAAACTATATTTCTGACGTGCACCCCGACGTATTGTTGCGAATCATTGACGAAGGGGCTTTCCCGAAATTGTTCAAGAATCGCATTTCTTTGGTGTCGGATAGTCTTTCATTTTTGGTTGTTTTTGTAAAATTCAAGGACAAATCTTTCCCCTTCCTTAACCAAGTGAATTATTTCTTTCAAAGTTATGAAAAGGGATTGGATTTCAGCCATGAACAACAAGAAGACTGGCCGAAGGGCATTGTTTATTTGACTCCTCCAGTGGAGCATCAGGGCGAATTTGCCGAGACAATGGTTTTTGTTGTTCCGATGGAATATGAATGGGTAAAGCCTTGGGAAAACACTCGCACAGGACGTCGAGGCGAGGACTACGAACAATGGAAACAAATTATGATGGACAAAGTGCTCGACCGCATAGAACGACTTTACCCCGATTACCGCGAGCGCATTGAGTTTTGTTTCGCCTCAACGCCGCTCACCATCCGCGACTATTATGGCAACAGAAGTGGTTCATGCTACGGTTTTCAAAAGGATTGCAGCAACCTCATGCTTTCACAAATGTCGGTCTTTACTAAAGTCAAGAATTTGTATTTGACTGGACAAAACGTCAATATCCATGGCTTGTGCGGCGTTTCGCTTACAGCCATCCAAACGGCAGAAGCCCTTGTTGGCCTCAACACTATTATGCATAAAATCAACGAAAAATACGACCATACCGCATAATTTCCTATTTTTGCAGGTTTGAATCAAAAGAATATCAACAATACAACATTATGGACACAATAAAACTAAAACTCATCTACCCCAAGTGGAACAAGCTGCCAGGGCAGACCACTTTCAACCTGCCGCCTCACGGACCTGTGGCTTTTGCGGCCACTTTGCCTGAGTATGTCGACATTTCGTTCACCGACGAAAACGTGGAAGCCATCGATTTCGACGAAGAATGTGACCTCGTCGCCCTCTCGATGATGCTCACCACGCAGGTGAAACGCGGCTGGGCCATCGCTGACGAATATCATAAACGCGGCAAGACGGTCCTTGCGGGTGGCATTTCCACCATGCTTCATGCCGAGGAAATGGTAAACCATGTCGACAGCGTCTTTTTGGGCGAGTCGGAAGGCCGCTCCGAGCAGGTCATCCAGGACTGGAAAAACGGCTGCCTGAAGAAAATCTATAATTATATTGGCAACATGCCAGACATCGCCACGGTGGGTCCTTGCCGCCGCGACCTCTACAAACGCGAGCTATATAACCACAAAGGTGTACAGATGGTGGACCTGTTCAACGCGAGTCGTGGTTGCCGCTTCAGTTGCTATCCTTGCGCTGTGTCGTATCTCGGTGGCCGCAAGTTCCGTCCGCGCCCCGTCGACAAGGTGGTGGAAGACATGGCTGGCATCGATAATAACCGTCTCTTCATTGTAGACAACTCGTTAGCGCAGGACAAGCAGTGGGAGATGGACCTTTTCCGTGCCATTGCACCGCTGAAGAAGAAATGGATCAGCCACACCATTGAGGACGACCCCGAAGTGCTTGACTTGGCTGCCAAGGCGGGTGCATGGTACGTCTATCAGGCCGTTTACGACACCTCCGACTACATCAAGGAGCGTGTAAAACGCTACCACGACTACGGCATTGGTGTTGAAGGAACAATTCTGTTTGGTCTCGACAACCAGACCGAAGACGACATCAAGCGACTCATTGACTTCTTGGGCGAAATCGACCTCGACCTGGCTGAATTCACCATCTTTGCGCCCTTCCCGCACACCAAGGGTCACGACGACCTGCTGCGCCAAGGCCGCATCTTCGACTTCGACTGGGATCACTACAATGCTGGTCAGGTGGTGTATCAACCCAAACACATGACACCAGAGAAGCTGCAAGACCTCTACGAATACGCCTGGAAGAGCTTCTATGCCGACGAGACCCAGGAATCGAAGATGTTCCGCTTGTTCTGCAACGTGGCCTTGCGCGAAATGGAGGAAGGCACCTATCGTCCGCGCGACCGCAAGTTGATCAACAAGTCGTTTGGCCGCGATGTGGACCGCAGCAAGAGAAATGTAAACGTCAGGACAGAAAGCCAACAACTGGTTAGTAGAAATTAGGAATTCGGAATGTAAAATTCGGAATAGGGAATCTTTAAATCTTGAATTTTTGAATTTTTGAATCTTTAAATCTAAAATCTTGAATCGATGAAAGTATCACCAGAATATTACGACGAGATTTTCCCCTTCAAGGGCGAATGGGATTTGGAATCGACCTGTGGCTTGAAAATCAGGGAAGTGGATGGAAAGAAGTATGTCATTGTAACCGAATTATATCAGGACAATCCAGGCACATCCGTGACTTACGCCGGAAAGAAGCTGGCCGACCAGATTTGTGAAGCAAAAAACTTGAAATTGGAAGACATCGTGTATCTCGAATGCACGCCCAACACCAATTCCAAGCTTTCATTCTACGACGAGGAATATTTCCAAGTGGACTTCTTCGCTGACATGCAACATAAGTATCGTCAGCTTTCCAAGGAGGAAGTGATGAAAATCTTAGATAAGTGATGTTTCGTAAAGGGTTGGTTTTTTGCTTGTTATGTTTTCTTTTCGGAACGGTTGTCGCACAGTCGATACCGCTTTGGGAAGGCTTTGACGTGAAACACGGCAAAGAAGTCACATTGACGCCTTATTTATCAGAGAACAACAAGGATGGACTTTCCGTTATCGTTTGTCCGGGCGGAAGCTATTGTTGGCTTGACGACGAGACCGAAGGCGACGTTGTGGCTCGTTGGTTGCAAGAAAACGGCATATCCGCTTTCGTGTTGCGTTATCGCGTGGCAGGTTTCGGTGCCTATTTCTGGCATTACCGCATCCTGTTTCGCGGCAAGCAGCACCCTGACATGATTACCGATGCCCAACGCGCCTTACAGTGGGTGCGCGAACACGCCAAGGAATACCACATCGACCCTGAAAAAGTCGGCATGATGGGCTTTTCGGCAGGTGGTCATCTGGTAATGTCGGCGGCCTGCTTTTACAATACTGACTTCTTGAATAACAAAGGAATAACCACCAACACAAGCCTTCGTCCCGATTTTGTCGCCCCGATTTATCCCGTGGTGACGATGTGCGAAAACTGTGTCCACAAGCGCTCGCGGCGGGCCTTGCTCAGCGAGAAATACCAACATAATGCTGAGATGTGCGATTCGCTTTCGTTGGAACGCCATATTCCGCAGAATTGTCCGTCCGTGTTTTTAGTCAATTGCATTGATGACCCTATTGTGGATTATCATAACTCCATCCTTCTCGATTCGGCCTTGACCGCCAACAAAGTCGACCATCGCTACATTCAGTACAAAACTGGTGGCCACGGTTTCGGTGCCAGCGAGGAAAAAGGAACAGCGGAATGTCGCCAGTGGAAGCCAGAGTTTCTAAACTGGATTAGGTCCCTGAACCTGTCGAAGGGCCGTCCTAACAACAATTAAACAATTAAACAATCAACGATTCAACAACCAACAATGATTACCAACGATATAGAATACAAGTCAGTAGAAGAAATCAAGGCTTATCAGGAAGGTCTGCTTCACGAGGCTTTGGCTTATTTGCAAGCTCATTCGCCTTATTATCAACGGATGTTCAAAAGCTATGGTATCAACATCGAAAAGATTCAACACATCGAGGATTTAGTGAAGATTCCGTTCACCGAAAAGAAGGATTTGCAACTCTTCAACGACGAGTTCCTTTGCTGCCCGAAGGCAAAAATCATCGACTACATCACCACCTCTGGCACCTTGGGCGACCCCGTGACTTTCGGCTGCACCGAAAAAGACCTGCAACGCTTGGCCTACAATGAAAAAAAGTCGTTTGAGTGCGCTGGCGTGAAGCCTGGCGACGTGGTGCAACTGATGACCACCTTGGACAAACGCTTCATGGCAGGATTGGCCTATTTCCTCGGTTTGCGAGAACTGGGTGCTGGTGTCATCCGTGTGGGCAATGGGATCCCCGAACTGCAATGGGACACCATCCGCCGCATCAAGCCCGACACCATCATGTGTGTGCCGTCGTTCATCCTGAAGCTGATACAATACGCCGAAGAGCATGGCATTGACTACAAAAACAGCAGCATCCGCCGCATCATCGGCATCGGTGAGGGTCTACGTGACCAAAACTTCGACCTCAACCTGCTTGGACGCAAAATCAAGGAAAAATGGGACGTGCAGCTCTTTGCCACCTATTCCTCGACAGAAATGGGCGCAACCTTCTCAGAATGCGAGTACGGTCTCGGTGGTCATGTGCATCCTGAATTGATTATCGTGGAAATCATCGGCGAGGATGGTCTGCCCGTTCCCGATGGTCAACCAGGCGAAATCGTTGTCACCACCTTGGGTGTTGAAGGAATGCCGCTGTTGCGTTTCCGCACGGGCGACATTGCCGCGAAAATCGTTGAACAGTGCAAGTGCGGTCGCAATTCCTACCGCCTGACGCCGCTCGTGGGTCGCAAGAACAACATGATCAAACTGAAAGGCACAACGCTCTATCCGCCAGCGATTAACGACGTGCTCGACAATACGGATTATGTGGAAAACTATGTTATTGAGGTGCGCCAAAGCGAGGCCGGTACCGACGATGTGGTGGTGAAAATCGGCCTGAAATACCAGCCCGATTTCGACGTGGTCAAGATGTTGAAAGACAGCTTCCGTTCGCGCATCCGTGTGGCACCGCAAATAGAAATCCTTCCCGTTGAGGAAATCCAAAAAATCAATTATCCGGCCAAAAGCCGCAAACCCATCAAATTCATTGATTTAAGAAACAAGTGATGACCAATTTTGATGACATCAGGCCTTATAACGCAGAAGAGATTCCTGCCGCCATGCAACGCTTGGCCGACAGCGAAGTCATTCCAGCCATTGCCCAATACCTTGATTTGCCCATAGAGGCGCTTCGCGACCGCATTCGGAACACACAATCCTTACGGGAATTTCAGCTCGGGTTGCTCAAAGAAGTAATTGAAACCCTGTTGAAAAAAACCACGACGGGCTTTGACTGGTCAGGGCTGGAAAACATCAGCGAAAAGAAGTCGTATCTTTTCGTCTCCAATCACCGCGACATCGTCCTTGATGCTATGTTTTTGCAATATGTGCTGAACGAGGCAGGGCAAAACACCTGTCAGATTACTTTTGGCAGCAACCTGATGTGCCATCCTTTTGTCATCGATTTTGGCAAGATCAACAAGATGTTTCGCACCGAGCGCGGTGGTTCGCCTAAAGAGTTCTACAACAGTATGTTGCACATGTCGGAATATATGCGTTATGTCATTACTGAAGAACATGAATCGGTATGGATTGCGCAGCGCAACGGTCGTACCAAAAACGGTATCGATGCTACTGACCCGGCTATCATCAAGATGTTTGGCATGAGCCGTCGTGACGACCGCGTGCTTTCCTTGGCGGAATTGAACATTGTTCCTGTGGCGGTCTCTTACGAATGGGAGTCGTGCGACAAGCTGAAGGCTTTGGAATTGTACTTGACCCACAAAAACGGCCATTACGAAAAGAAACCCGGAGAAGATCTCAACAGCATCCTGACGGGCATCATGCAATTCAAGGGACATGTGCATTTCCATATCTGTCCGATGTTCACTGAGACCGACTTAAATGCCTTGAATGATTGTCCTTCCGGAGAGTTTTACAAGCGCGTAGCCGAGTTGATGGACAGCCGCATCAATCCCCAATTCTACCTCCATCCTAATAATTACATCGCCCACGACTTGCGAAGCGGCACCACAACATACTCCAAGCATTACACCGCCGAGCAAAAAGCCGCATTTGTCAAATACATGGATTGGATGAACGATTATCCAGACATGAACCGCAAGGAATTAGAGGAGATTTTCTTAGGGATTTATGCTAACCCAGTGGCACATTAGGAAAACTTTTCCCTAAAAGCACTCATTTTTGCACGATATTTGTGATGAATAGGAAATCGTTAACTTTAAAACCTATTCATCATGAAAAAACTATTGTTATCATTGGTGTTTGTAGTTGCAAGTTTGGCAACAATGGCACAAGAAAACGGCACATTAACCCAACAAAGTGAAATGGTTCGTAAAGACCATAACCTTTGCTTTGTACAAGGTGTCGAAAACAATGTAATTCCAAATGCGGAATTATTGCAATTGCTTGGTGAGCAAGGCTATAACAATTATTGTAGCAGCAAAAAACTTTACAAAATTGGCAACGGGCTGAAAAAAGGAGGTTGGGCTGCATTTGGAGGCGGATTGGGCTTGATGGCGGTGGGAATAACCACCTATATCGTGAGTGCAGAGACACATGTAGAGCAGGCAAAAGGCATTGGTATGATGACTTATTTAACAGGCGTCCTGACTTTTATTCAAGGCAATATGATGATACCTACTGGATATATTCTCCGAGGCATAGGTGCTGGAAAAATCAGCAGGATAGCTGAAGATTACAATTTAAACCACAGAAAAACAGTGTTTTCCTACAGCCTTTCGCCATCTGTCATGCCTGTAAATATTCCACAATCACAAAACAATGTGGGACTAGGTTTGACCTTCAATCTTAATTTCTGATTGAGACGGTTTTCCGAATAAAATGTTCCGCGCAAGGATAAATCCCGTATCTTTGCGCGATTTTTGGATAGAAAAAGGAATGGATAACTCCATTAAAAAAACATCACGTTGCGCCGTCATTGGTCACGGTAGTTGGGCTACGGCACTTGTCAAAGTATTGACAACGAATGAATTGTCAATAGGTTGGTATGTCCGCAATCCCGAGGTGCTTGAGTCGTTGCGCAACGAAAAACGCAATTGCCGTTACCTCTCCGACGTGGAATTGGACATGAATCGTATCACGCTCTCCGACGATGTGAATGAAATTGTTGGTGAGGCCGACATCATCCTTTTGGTCATGCCAGCGGCTTATCTGAAGTGCTACATTTCCGATTTGCGGGTTTCGTTGCAGGAAAAAGTCGTCGTTTCGGCCATCAAAGGCATCATTCCTGACGAGAATCGGTTTGTCACGGACTATCTGAAACAACAATACAATCTTTCAGGTGGACAAGTGTGTTTTGTTGGCGGTCCGACCCATGCTGAAGAAGTAGGTCACGGACGGCTTACTTACCTGACCATTGCCTGCTCCAATATTGGCAAAGCCCATGCCGTTGGCGAAATGCTAAAGACGCCATTCCTCAAGGTGAGTTATGTGAGGAATATGCGTTATTTGGAGCGTTCCGCTGTGCTGAAAAACATTTATGCAGTCATGGCAGGCATAGCCGTGGGATTGGGTTATGGCGACAATTTCATCTCGGTCTTGGTGGCGAATTGCATCAAGGAGATGTATTTTTTGCTGGATCCACAGAGTGTCAACGACCTCACCAAGTTCGAACCGTCCAATTTCTTTGGCGACTTGTTGGTGTCGTGTTATTCGAGCCATAGCCGCAACCGTCAGTTGGGCGTGCTCATCGGACGTGGCAACACAGTAAAGTCCGCACTTAACGAAATGACGATGGTGGCCGAAGGTTATTTTGCCTCCCGAATCGTTTCAACCATGACCGAAGAGCAACGCAAACTGCTTCCCATAGCAGAATTGGCCTACCAAATTCTGCACAAAAACCTTCCTGTCCGCAAGGCGATGAAAACCTTGGAGGAGATTTTGATGTAATGAAGGGTGTTTTCCCATTCTTATTTCAAAAAAATCAGAAATCGCTTTCTCTTTCTCGAAAAATTCCTACATTTGTTTCCTAAAATGTTGGGATTGAATCCTCTTTTTAAACATAACTTATTCATTATGAACAAGAAAATTATACTTTTTTTCTTTCTAGCATTGACGTTTTTGCCTTTTTCCGCCTTTGCACAAACGATTGTGGTGAGTGGAAAAGTCGTTTCGGGCGACGATGGTTACGGCTTGCCGGGTGTCACCATTCAGGTAAAAGGTACCTCAGCAGGCACCGTGACAGATATGGATGGCAACTACAGCCTCAATGCCGACAGCCAAGATGTGCTGATTTTCAGTTATGTGGGCTATAAAACCAAAGAGATTGCCATCAAAGGCAAGACAAAAATCAATGTGACCCTCGAAACGGATGCACAAATGCTTGATGACGTGGTGGTTACGGCTCTCGGCATCAAGCGCCAAAAACGCGAATTGGGTTATGCCACCGAGGAAATCGGCGGTGAGATGATTGCCAAATCAGGCTCGGGCAGCGTTATCAGTGCCTTGAGCGGTCGCTCGGCTGGTGTGCAGATCATCAACCCCAATGGTGTGGATGGCGGCTCGTCGCGTATCACCATCCGTGGTAACAACAGCATTTTTGGCGACAACCAACCGCTCATTGTGGTAGATGGCGTGCCCATGACGAATGAAGGCGGCGTCACCGAATGGAGCGGAGGCCGCGACTGGGGTACAGCATTGAACAACATCAACCAAGAAGACATCGAGAGCATTGACATCTTGAAAGGTCCTACGGCGGCAGCCCTTTACGGCTCGCGTGGCGGCAACGGCGTGGTGCTCATCACAACCAAAAAGGGCTCGAAACAAAAAGGCTTGGGTATCAGCTATTCGGCGGGATTTAAATTGACTACACCTTACCTTTACCGAAGGGTGCAAAACAAATATGGCGCTGGCGGTCCCATCACCTTCAACACGCCTACGTTGACACCCATTGAGGGGATGTACGATGAAAACGGCAACCAAGTTTATGAATATCCGGGCATTTACAGCGTCGATAATGGTCCGGCGGGTGAGCCTACCAACACCACCTTCGGCTACTATGGCGGTGCCCAAAGTTGGGGACCTGAGATGAATGGTGAGAGCGTCCTTTGGTGGGACGGCGTGGTGCGTGACTATTCGCCCCAGCCCGACAACCTGAAAATGCTCTTCAAGAACGGTCACACGATGAACCACAACGTGGCCTTCCAGAATGCCGGCGACTTTGGCAGTGTGCGTGTCTCTTTTACCGACTCACGCACCGATGCCATCATTGACAACTGTAATATGAGACAGACCACGGTTAATGTGGGTACCTTAATTAATGTGTCGGAGAAAATCAAGGTTGACGTGGCGTTCAATTATTTGGATTATTATCGTCTTAACTCGCCCGAAATCGGTGAATCGAACAGCAACTTCAACAAGGGCTTGCTTTACAGTTGGCCTCGCAGTTGGAAAGGCATCGAGACCACGACCTACGAGAACGAGGACGGCACGATGAACCAATTTGACGGCTATCCCTATCCTTACATCAACAGCAACACCTTTTGGACATTTTACAACAACAATACCACCCTTGATCGTGACAAAATGTATGGCTCGGTACGGTTGCTCTATGATGTGACCCCTTGGCTCACCGCCACCGCAAAAGTGGCTTTGGACTGGACCGCCGACAATTACACCACCAAGCACAAGCCCACCACCTCCGACGGCATGGTGGGAGGCTATTATTCCAAGAGTAAATCCACCTCACTAACTCGCGACATGGATTTCCTGCTTACCGCGTACAAGGACAAGATTTTTGGTTCGAAGTTTAATGTGCGTCTCTCGGCTGGTGGTGAACAATACTATGGCTATCGTGATGGAATAAACGGTACTTCTGGCAATTGGGCATACGCTAACCTTTATACGATTTACAACTACGCAAACGCTACCGAGCGTATCTTTGGCGAGTCGCTGTGGGAGAAGCAGGTCAATTCTTTGTATGCTTTTTTCAACCTCAGTTATAGCGATTGGCTGTTCTTGGATGTAACAGGCCGCAACGACTGGTCGTCAACCTTGCCGATAACCAATAATTCCTATTTCTATCCTTCGGCCACCTTGAGTTTTGTCCCGACTTCTGCTTTCAAGAACTGGAAGTGGGGGCCTGTCAACTATTTGAAACTGAGAGGCTCGTGGGCGCAGACCGCCAGCGACACAGAGCCATATCAACTGACTTACACCTACAACACAGGCTCCTTTGGCCATCAACTTACGGCTACTTTGCCTTCCATCGTGCCACCGTTGGAGCTGAAACCACAACGCCAACGAGCTTTTGAGGTAGGCTTCGACCTGGGATTGGGCGCCCGCTTCAATATGGACTTCACCTATTACGACATCTATTCTTGGGACCAAATCCTTTCCTCACCCCTTGCTCCCTCGTCGGGTGCGAACAATGTAACCATCAACACAGGTGTGGTGACCAACAAGGGCATCGAGGCCATCATGACCTACGACATTGCCCAAGGTAAAGACTATGGCGTTCAGGTGGGCTTGAACATTGCTCGTAACAAGAACAAGATTGTCGATTTGGCTGGTTCAAATATGTATCTGCTCTCCGAAATCTGGGGTTCCAATGGCCCAGCCATCGCCGTGGAAGAAGGGGAGGAGTATGGCACCATCTATGGATGGGACTATGTTTATGAATACACGATGCCCGACGGCACCACAGTGGGTCCTTTCTATGATGCCAACGGCAAACCGATGCCTTTGCTCAACGAGACGGGCACCACTTATTTGAAAACCGAAAACCGTGTGCCCATAGGCAACTGCGCCCCTTTGGTGACGGGTGGTATCAATCTGAGGGCTTCCTATAAGAACTGGTCACTTTATGCCTTGGTTGATGCCAAGTTGGGAGGCCAAATCTATTGTGCTTCCTACGTGGTGGGCATGCAGACAGGTCAAAGTTTGGCGACGCTTTACGAACGTGATGGCAACGGCTTGCCTTATTATGATGCTGATGGTAATTTTGTGGGCAATTATGGTGTCGTTTTGCCAGGATATTGCATCAACACCGAGACGGGTGAAGCGGTTGAAAACGAGCATGTGGTGCATTATCTTTACAAATACATGCCCAACTACGGTGGATGGGGCAACATCCTCAGCACCCCGGGCATCGTGGAAAACACTTGGATCAAGATGCGCGAGCTTTCGTTGACCTACGACTTCCCGCGCAAGTGGTTGGACAAGCAGAACCTTTTCAAGCAGGCTTCCATTTCCCTTGTGGGGCGCGACTTGTTCTATTTCTACAAGACCCTGCCCGACAACATCAATCCTGAAGGCACCCAAGGTTCGGGCAATGCCCAAGGCCTCGAATATGCCTCTTATCCCGGTACGCGGTCATTTATGCTTAATTTAAAAGTCAGCCTTTAATTCGAATCACCATGAAAAGAAACATCATCATAATTTGTGCAATTGCATTGGCATTCGCCTCCTGCACCAAGAAATTCGAAGAGATGAACCAAGACCCGTTTTCTCCAACGGGAACGACCATCGAAGCATTGTTTAACGGCGTGGTGAGTTCTCTGCAGCAGAGCATGAACGAGCAGTTTTATCTGCAAAACGAGATCTGGTATCCTGAAACAGAGCTTGGGGCGTTGACTTCCGAGTCTTGGGGTAACTCCCAAATCGGAACCTCGAACCTTTGGTCGGATTACTATCTCATGTTGTCCAACATCCGTGAATTGGAAAAGCGTTTCGATGATTATGGCGTGGAGCAGGCTGACACAGCCGTCTGCGACAAAGTTCGCGCCCAACTCAACATCATGAAGGCTTATCAGACCTTTAAGGTCACGGATATCTTCGGCGACATACCTTATTCTCAGGCTGGTCGAATCTGGGAAAACGCCACTTCCCAAGCCGCGATGAAACCCGAATGGGACACCCAGGAAAGCATTTACAAATCGCTTTTGGAAGAGCTGGCTTGGTCGCGCGACGTGCTACATGCCGACTCAGTAACCACTTCCTTAGGCAACGAATATTACAAGTTGCCTTATGATGTACTGCTCAACAATGATTATGTACTTTGGGCTGAGTTTGCCAACTCGCTCATCCTACGCCACGGCTTGCGCATGTATGACAAAGATCCGGAATATGCCACTCCTTTGTTGGTCTCAGCATACAATTACATATACTCAAAGCTTAACTCTTCAGGTGGTTCAGCAACAGGTGGTGGTATCTGCTTATGGCCCAGTATGTTGGGTACAAGTTGGGACACCAACTGGTCGTTCCGCGAACACAAACATCTTCGCATGGGCGAAACGGTGTGGGGCTGCATCTCCTCCACGGACGACATGGACGGCAGCGGCATCTTCGACTATCGCGCCTTCATCTTCTTCGACACGAACCACAAGACAGACAGCTTCCCCGACGGAGCCTGGCACGCCTATCCGCAAATCCGCACCACAGAGACACCCACTGAAGGTGGTACGCCCTACGCCCAGAGCCGCGATGGCAGCTATACCTTCAAAGGCCCGTCGTGCCTCTATTCGCCGTTCAACTACTACTTGACCCGCGACGAGAGGTATGTGCCGCAAATCCTCGTTACCTACGCCGACGTGCTCTTCATGAAGGCTGAAATCGGTGCGCGTGGCATTGGTGGCATCATCCTCTCAAGCAATGAGGTCGACCAAATGCTTTACCAAGCCATTTACCAGTCGTGCATCTTCTGGGCTCACATCCCGTTAAACACCTCTCGCTGGACTTATATCTATCCCCAATACACCACCTATGTCGGCAATCTCGACGTTTGGGCCTTGGGCAACAAGATGGCCTCCGGCGTGATGACCTACGCCGTTTGGATGAATCCAGAATATGACGGCAGTTCCGAGTTCTACTTGAAGATGATTTACCAACAGCGTTGGCTCAACCTCTTCCGTCAACCGTGGGAAGCTTGGGCTTTGGCGCGTCGCACCATGGCGACACCCACCACCACCGACCATGCCAAGCTGACCTCATTCCGTATGGAATACCCTCAAAAGGAGATAGAATACAACTATGAAAACTATACCACACAACTCGCTAGAATGTCACACGGCGACACGAGGCAGACAAAGGTATGGTGGAACGAATAATCAGTTAATAGTTAGAAGTTTATAGTTAAAAGTTAATAATAAAAAGTTCAAAGTCATGAAAAAACTATCACTAATCTTATTGCTACTGGCATTCTCCTTCAGGACGATTGCCCAGACCGAAGTTTCCTTCAACTTCAATAACTACGGTGAAAACGTATCACTGAACGGCCAAGACGGCTGGTATGTCCGCACTCATAGTGCTGGCAACGGTGGCTTCCCACCCATGTACACCGATTATTTAGGCCACTACTCATGGACAGGCCACGACCCAGAGCTGGCTACCCTTGACGAAACCTTAGGCGTGTTCTCGCACTCCTCCGGCACCAGCTTTGGCGATATCGCCACGCACGACATTTCCCAATACGGTTTTGACTTCTCCTCGGGTGGTGTCATCGAGGTTGAATGCGATATGGTTCGCATGTGGTGGGGCGATTTCTTTGGCATCGGCTACGATGGTGATGGCGACGGTTCGGTCCTTCCTCCCGTTCGCAAGGCCATCTCAAGTTGCGCCCTTTATGAGCCTATTTATCCTAACGAAAACAGCAACGCTCCCGACGGCGGTATTTATTTGTTGACGACAGGCAACGCCCCCGACAGACCCTATTTCAAGAACGGCGTGGTGCTACCCAACAACACTTTCGCCTGCGAGCTTCAACTTGACGGAGAGGAGTTCCATTGGTATCGTTGGAAGATTTCCATCGACCTTGACGCCAACAATGGCGCTGGTGCCGTTACGCTTTACATGGTTTACGACGACCCCAACGGCGAGTGGGAAGCCGTGCCGGAATGCCAAGGCGTCAACGCGGGACTCACTCCTGGCAGCGGCGACAAGTTCGACCCCGCCACGTGGCATCACATCTTTATGCTCAACAGCGGTTTTGGCGGTTTTGACAACTTCACCGTGCGCCATTTCCCTGGCGGACTGGCAGCGCAATTCATTGACTTCACCGAAATCCCTGACCAGTTGGTCTACAACGCGCCTATCACCCTGCAAGCCACAGCCACTTCGGGTCTTCCCGTAAGCTTTGAAGTCGTTTCGGGTCCTGCCACAATTGAAGGCAATGTTCTTACCCTCACGGGGGAAGACGGCCCAGTAAAGGTGAAAGCCACACAAATTGGCGACGGCACCAATTGGCAACCCGCTCCGGCGGTGTCGCGTACCTTCTATGCCGTTGACCCTGACCTGTACACTCCCGAAATCACCATCCGCCGTCCTTACGAAGGCACCAAGGTGTATATGCCCAACTTCGAGAACCCCGTAATGGTGGTGCTCAGTGCTTTCGTCGAACACGGCAATATCCTCAAATTTGAGCAGGTGAAATGTGACGTCGACGGACAAGAGCTGTTCCTCCAAACTGATTATCCCGACGACCCCGACAACGGCTACTGGTACACCACTTGGACACCTTCTGGATCAGGTACCTATAACATGACAGTGAGCATCACGCAAACCGGTGGCAAAGTCACCTCGGCCTCCAATTCGTTTGAGGTGACCACCAACTATGACAACATTACGGTCAGTGCTCTCAATGGCGAGGTGGTGGTAAGTCCCACTGTGTTCAACAACTATGGCGAATTCCCCTTCCCAACCCATGTCAATGCTTTCAATGCCATTAATATGCACTACATGCACGATTGCGTGAACGGCAACTGCGATCCTTACGACCGTGTGAGCTATTGCCGCGTGAAGAACTACCGTGGTGAATGGGTGGAACTTTACCGCTATTGCACCCCCTTCGGCGTAGAGTGCGAGGACAACCTCGACGTGACCGACTTCACCTCCATCCTGCAAGGACTCGTTGAATTTGAGCTGTATATGGAGAGCTATTCAGGCTCTGGCGTCGCTCCTACTGCCGTTTTCGAATACACCAAAGGCACGCCAGAGTATCCTTACGTGGACATGCAGGAACTGTGGTTTGGCACCTACGTCTTCGGCGATTATTCCGACCTTTGCCCCATCCCGACCCGTAAGGTCAATTTCGACCCCTGCGTGGAGAAAGCCAACCTGCGCCTCGTGACCACCGGCCACAACTGGAGCAGTTATACAGCTGGTACGGGTAATGCCTATAACACTGGCAATGCCGCCGAGTTCTATCCCGCCACCCACAACATCAAGGTGGATGGTGCAGTGGCCTACACCCAGTATCTGTGGCGCACCTGCAATCCGAATCCCGCTGGATGCCAGCCCCAAAATGGCACTTGGCCCGGCAATCGCTCCGGCTGGTGCCCGGGCAGCATTGCTTTAGTGTGGAACTACAGCTTGGACGATTATCTTGCCAACGGCTCCGCCGAACTACTCTATGAGTTCGACCCGACCTATGTTGATGAATGCCATCCCAACTATCCCGACTGTGTGAATGGACAAAACGGCTGCCCGTATTGTGAGAATTCAGAAAACCCGATTTTAAGGGTTTCAGGTAAGCTGGTGACCTACAGCCACAACACAGACATCTTGACGAACGTTCCGGAGTTGCCTGATGTGGATGAAGAACCGTTTGAGGTGACCATCACTCCCAATCCAGCGAGAAACAACATGACCATCTCCACGAATTATGACAAGGGTAAAACCAGCGTTCACATCATCAATTCACAAGGCATCCAAGTATGCAACTTCAGTGTGGATGGCCAACGCACCATCGACATAAGCGAACTGCCCTCAGGCCTCTATTTTGTCCATATTGTCGGAGGCAAGGTGGTGACGAGGAAGGTGGTTATTCAACATTAAGAAAGACGAATCTTAATCAAACCAAATAAATTCCTATTTTTGCAATCTTGAATTTTTGAATCTTTAAATTTTAAATTGAATATTGAAATGGAGAAAAAAGACCTACTGAAAGACGTTGTCGAACATATCGACATCAAGAAGTACGACTCAACGGAATTGATTAATGCCATGCGCAAGATGTCGTTCACCTCGCGTGACACTGCCCGCGCTGCCGACATCCTCTGCCAGATGATTGCGGAAAAGGATTGCACCAATATCCTTACTATCGCTGGTTCCACCTCGGCTGCTGGCTGTATGCAGGTGTATGTGGAGATGGTTCGTAATAAGATGGTTGATGCCGTTGTCAGCACCGGTGCCTCCATCATTGACATGGACCTTTTCGAAGCCCTGGGCTACAAGCATTACATTGGCACGAAGGAGAACGTCATTCCCGACACGAAACTGCGTGAACTCTATATCGACCGCATTTATGACACCTTCATCGACGAGGAAGAACTGCAAGCTTGCGACCAAGCCACCTGCGATGTGGCCGACACTTTGGAGTGTCGTCCTTACAGCAGCCGCGAGTTCCTCTACGAAGTCGGCAAATGGCTCGCCAACGGTCACGGTGTGAAGAAAGAAAGCCTCATCCAGACCTGCTACGATTGTGGCGTGCCGATTTTCTGCCCCGCTTTCAGCGATAGTAGCGCTGGTTTCGGCATCGGCAAGCACCAGTGGCTCCGCAAGAAAGCTGGTAAGCCTTACGTCAGCATCGACAGCGTGGCCGACTTCCTTGAACTCACCGAAATCAAGATGAACAGCCCGCAATCAGGTTTGTTTATGGTCGGCGGCGGCACACCCAAGAACTTCGCCCAAGACACGGTCGTATGTGCTGAAATTCTCGGTCATGAAGTGCCTATGCACAAATATGCCATCCAAATCACTGTCGCCGATGTGCGCGACGGCGCCTGCTCGTCATCGACACTGCTTGAGGCTGGCTCGTGGGGCAAGGTGAGCGAGGAGTTGCAGCAGATGGTCTATGCCGAAGGCACCACCGTCATCCCCGCCATCGTCAGCTACGCCTATCACAACGCCCCGTGGCGCGAGCGCGAGTATAAGAACTGGCAAAAACTGTATAAGTAATCGGCTTCTGGCTTCTGGCCTTTGGCTTTTGGCAGCTTGCCAATAGCCAGAGGCCAGTTGCCAATAGCCAGAAGCAAACTACCATGGACATCAGCATTTTCCTCGACCCTGTTCTTGACAAGTGTTTCAGCGAGGTGTTTCGTCCGGGCAAGAAGACCTTGGGTGAGACCATCGCGGTTTATCGTTCCAATGAAACATTTCCCGACCTTGAAGGAGCCAACGTGGCCATTCTCGGCGTCAAGGAAGAACGTGGCGCCATCGACAACAAAGGCTGTGTCGACGGTGTGGACTACATCCGCAAGGCACTCTACCAACTTTTCGACCATTGGCCGCAACTGCGCATCATTGACCTTGGCAACGTGAAAATCGGGAAGGAAATCAACGACACTTATTTTGCCGTCAACCAAGTGCTTACGGAACTGCTGAAGAACAAGATTGTGCCTATCATCATCGGGGCGGGGCAAGACCTTACCTACACGATGTACCAAGTGTATGAGCCCACGGGCAAGCTCATCAACATTGCCGCCGTAGATCCAATGTTCGACATCGGCAACGACCAGGAAGCCCTCAACTCGCATTCCTATTTGAGTCACATTATCTTGCACCAGCCCAATTTCCTGTTCAATTTCACCAATATCGGATACCAGTCGTATTACGTTGATACAGAGAATATTGAACTGATGAAACAACTGCTTTTCGACGCTTATCGGTTGGGCAGCGTCAAACAAAACATCGAACTCACCGAACCGCTCATCCGCAACGCCAACCTCTTGAGTTTCGACATCGCGGCAGTCCGTGCCGCCGATGCTCCTGGCGTGAAGAATGCCTCTCCCAACGGCTTCAACGGTGAGGAAGCCTGCCGAATGACGCGTTATGCTGGACTGAGCTTCAAGCTCTCATCCATTGGCTTCTTCGAATACAACCCGCACTACGACATCAACTCGCGCACAGCCAACCTCATCGCTGAAATGATTTGGTATTTCATAGAAGGCTTCTCCAACCGCCAAGACGACATCCCGACCTTGGAGAGCAACGAATTCAAGCGTTTCAATGTGCAAATTGGCGATAATCAAAATGATATAGTCTTCCTTTGCCACAAAATCACGGGCAAATGGTGGATCGACATGTCGTTCCTGCAAAACGGCGACAAACGCTACGAACGGCACCATTTCATCCCCTGTTCGAAAGAAGACTACGACCAAGCCATGCACAACGAACTGCCCGACAAATGGTGGCAGTTTTACCAGAAGTTGATGTAGAATCAAACAGCAATGCCTGTCGGCATCACATCTTCATAAAGAGGCGACCATTGGTCCTCAATCATAAATTTATGTAAAATTTTTGTAAGATTCCAGTCCGAAACCGTCTTGGTCTTTTTCGATTTACAATAGATTTGTCTCCTTTTTCTTTTGCTTAATCGAAAAATTTCCTATCTTTGCCCTGATTTTATGTAACCTTTGAATATCAACAAAATAAAACTTAAACAATATGAAAAAAGCATTTCTACTCTTAATGACACTGCTGGCCATGGCCGGCATGAACATGGCTCAGGACATCTATTCCACGGGCTATTACTACTACTATGATTATGATGAATTCGGAGAGGAAGTGACATATCGAATAGGGGCTCTCTACAAAAATGGGTCCAAGATAGCTGACTTTTTCGCGGACGGTGAAGGTACGGACGTGCTTGTGACCCTCGACGGCAAGGTGTATTGCGCATTTAATTATTGGTATGAAGAGACGGGTGGTGATGTAGAGGAATACATTTACCGTGGTTGCGTGTACAACTACACGGATAATACTTATCTTCTCGACCGACTTGGAGCGAAAATCTATGCCATTTACGAAGGCAACAACGGCACCATCTATTCTTTTGGCGCAGTTTATGAACCCTATTATAATGATTATGGGGAAGAAGTAGGTGGCATCTGGAGAGCGGCATATTGGGTAAACGGCAATTCTTATGTGTTGGGCAACGACTCTTATGACAGCTTTGCCTATGACGGATGTGTTGACGATGAAGGCAATGTGTACGCCGTGGGCAATCAATATGCCGACAACTTCTATGAGTATTACTATGGCAAAGTGTGGAGAAACGGCGCAGAATGGAAGAATTTTGGATCTCAAAGGGCGGCAAATTCTGTCACTATTTACGAAGGGGATGTCTACACGGCAGGGCAGTATGATGAAGGTGGTGAAACATCTGCCATGGTCTGGAAGAACGACTTGGTGCATTACACGCTCCCGCACGAGGGCACTGAGAGCTACGCCAAAAGCATCTGCATCTATGACGGCGACATCTATGTTGCGGGCATGGATGAAGATGGCTATGGGGAGGAAAAGGATGGTAATCCAATGTCGCGTCTGACAGTGTGGAAAAACGGGACAGTACACTATTCAATAGCATGTTCTGACGATGAGGGTGATCGCTCTATGAATGCAGTGGTAGCCACCAGCAGTGGCGTTTATAGTGCTGGTTCTCGCTATGGGCAGGGCAAAATCTGGAAGGACGGTGTCGTGCATTATTCGCCCGAGCAATGCGTTTGCATTAACGCCATTTGCTATGGTGAATTAGGATACGCCATCACCGCGACGGCCAACCCCGAAGCGGGCGGCACGATAAGCGGCACAGGCATCTACGTTGAAAACGGGACCTGCACCCTGACCGCCACGCCCTACCCAGGCTACGGTTTCGTGAACTGGACCGAAAACGGCACAGTGGTCAGCACTGACGCCACCTATAACTTCACGGTGACTTCCAACCGATACTTGGTGGCTAATTTCGGATTGCGGAGAAACATTTTCGCCACCGCCAACCCCGAAGCGGGCGGCGAAATCGCCTCAAGCGGCGGCATAACTGAGCAGATTGGCGAACTGACTGTACATGATGGTACTACCACCAGCAATCAGGTTCCATTCTACGGCTTATGGGTGGACGACTTCACAAGAAACGAGATGATTTATCCTGCTGCTGAGCTGAGATTCATGAATGGCGGAGACATCAACAGTCTGACATTCTACAAGAACGCGACCAACACGAATTCGTGGGAGACGGCTTCCTTCCAGGTCTATCTGAAGGAAGTGGCCAGCACCACGCTGAATGACTACATCGGCATGACAGGAGCTACTGTCGTGTACGAGGGCAGCATTGATGCAGTAGGAGGTGAGAGACAAGTAACTATCAACTTCACTACACCCTACCACTACAATGGCGGCAACCTTCTCGTGGGTGTCTACCAAACCATAACAGGTTCTTACAGCTCTGCCTATTGGTATGGTGAAGAGGTTGCTGGTGCCTCTGCCAGTGGTTATAATAGCTCCAGCACCGCCAACGCCAGTTTCTACCAGCGCAACTTCCTGCCCAAGACCACTTTCAGCTTCACGGGCATCACCTATTATGTTGAAGGCTCCTCCTGCACCTTCACAGCCACGCCCAACGAGGGCTACCGCTTCGTGAACTGAAAGAAAGACAACGGACTGACGCTCTCCAACAACGCCGCCTACAGCTTCACCGTAACCGAGGATATCGACTTGGTGGCCACCTTCGAGCCAACGGAACAAGTCTATATCGGCGACGGCGGCACGCAAACCTCTTCCTATTTGCCGATCCATACAAAATGGTATGGGCATACGCTTTCCCAGCAAATCTATACCGTTGAAGAAATCGGCCCCGCCGGATACCTCAACAGCATCGCTTTCTACAACGCCGGTGTTGAAAAGACCCGCAGCCTTGACCTCTACTTGACGCACACCGACAAGGCCAACTTTGAAGACAACTACGATTGGATTATACCCGCCGAAGCCGACCGCATGTTCAGCGGCAGCGTGACCCTGCTGCACAACAACTGGACGTGGATTGTCTTCGACACGCCCTTCCCTTACAACGGCACCTCCAACCTCGCCCTTATCGTGGACGACAACACGGGTTCTCACTCAAGTTCAAGTGAGGTGGAATGTCTCACGCTCGATGCTTTGGGTCAATCCATTTATTGGGTCAGTAACAATAATTTCGACCCGTTTAATCCCCCAATCGGGGGAATCAGGCCAGATGTGAAGAACCAAATCAAGTTGGGCAGGGACCTTGTGCCAGATCCGGCCACCATCACGGCGCGGGCTTATCCGGAGATGTACGGCACAGTGGCCGGCGCGGGTGTCTTCACCATCGGCAGCCCCTGCACCTTGACGGCCACGCCCACAGGGAGCTTGGACTTCCTCTACTGGACGAAGGACGGCGAGGTGGTCTCCACTAACGCCACCTACACCTTCAATGTGACCGAGAACGCCGACTTTGTGGCCCAATTCGGGGCGGCGCAAGCCGATGTCACCATCGGCGGCGGCACGGCCACGGGCATGTACCTGCCAACGACCTCGACGCTCAACTACTCGCTCACGCAGCAAATCTACACTGCCAACGAGATTGGCCGCGCCGGAATCATCGGCAACGTGGCCTTCCAAAACGGCAGCAACGGCGCCACCTGCACGCGCAACTTGGACCTTTACTTGGTGCCCACCGACAAGACGGCTTTCGCGAGCGCGACTGACTGGGTGGCCGTGACCGAGGCCGACCGCGTCTTTAGCGGCAGCGTCACCCTGACCGCCGGCGCATGGACACCCATCACCCTTGACACGCCCTTCGACTACGACGGCACCTCCAACCTTGTGCTTGTCGTCGACGACAACACGGGCAGCACCACGGGCAACATCATGTATTGCAGCCACTTCAGCACCCAAGGGCAACAAGCCCTCTACATCAACGGCGGCGACAACTACGACCCGACAACGGCCAATTACACCGGCTCCCTGCTGACGGTGAAGAACCAAATCAAGTTAGGCGGCTGGCCGCCTAACTTGCCTTACCTCATCACTGTCGCGACAGAGCCGGGGAACTGGGGAAGCGTCAGCGGGCTGCCGGCATCGTCGTACCAACTCTACGGCACTTCTTGCACCCTGACGGCCACAGCCAACGAGGGCTATGCCTTCATCAGTTGGACGCGGGACGGCATCGAGGTCTCCACCGACCCGACCTACAGCTTCACCGTAACCGGGGACACCGACATTGTGGCCTACTTCGAGGTAAGGCAAGAGGTGACCGTTGGCAGCGACCCGTCCATCTTCCACCTGCCTTCCTACCTGAGCTACAACTATTCGCTTTCGCAGCAAATCTACACCCCTGACGAGATAGGCGGCACCAGCGGATATATCAACGGCATCGCCTTCTACCACTGCGAAGACGCCGACACGCGTACGTGGGACATCTACATGCAGCCCACCGACAAGGCAGCCTTCGGGGAAGGGGACGGATGGGAGGCCGTGACCGAGGCCGACCGTGTCTTCAGCGGCACAGTGACCCTCACGGCCTACGACTGGACGTGGATCACCTTCGACACACCCTTCTTCTACGACGGCACTTCCAACATCCTCCTGACGGTTGACGACAACTCGGGAAACCAAGGGTCGCAGCATGGTTTCGCCGTCTTCAACACCGATGCAACCCAGACCCTGTACTACGCCAACAATACCACCAACTTCGACCCGACGGCACCCGCAGGCTACACCGCCCTCTATAAAAGCTCCAAAAACCAAATCAAGCTGGACAGAACCTTCAGCGAGTATCGCACCGTTTCTGCTTATGACTATCCGATGGGCTGGTACTATGATTTCAACGAAGTCTACGGCGTTGGTGCCACCTGCACCCTGACGGCTCCCAACCTTGAAGTCTACGGCTTGGTTTTCGTCAATTGGGCGACGTATGACGAGACTATCGGGGGATGTACCAACGTGGCCACCAATTCCACCTACAGCTTCACCGTCACCGAAAACATCGAATTGGTGGCCGTCTACGGAACGCCACAGGACATCTACATCGGCAATGGACACTTGGAATCCACCGACGATTACCTGCCCGCCCTCACCAATTACAGCTATTCGCTCACCGAACAAATCTACACCGCCGACGAGATAGGCGCAGCCGGAACCATCACCGGCATCACCTTCTTCAAGAATAGCCAAATGCCCTCAATGACATCCCGCGAATGGAACATCTACTTGGTGCCCACCGACAAGGCCGCCTTCGGGAGCCAAACCGACTGGATTGCGGCAACCAATGCCTACCGTGTCTTCAGCGGCACGGTGACTACCGCCGATGTCACCACCACGATTGACTTCGACACGCCTTTCGTCTACGACGGCACTTCCAACCTCGTCCTCGTGGTGGAGGACCACTCGGGCTGGTCGGGCTTTAGCTTGAGCCATCGCGTGTTCGATGCCAACGGCAACCAAGCGCTCTACGCCTCGCGCAACACCGAAGCCTTTAACCCGCAATACGCCGAGGCCATCACCGGCACGCTCCTGTCGGAGAAAAACCAAATCACCTTGAAAAAAGCCTCTTACCAATCTTATTGCACAATCTCTGCGGAGGCCAACCCATACGGATGCGGCACGGCACTCGACAGCTACGGCTGGGATTGGAATGATTACTTCAGCGGCACTTCTTGCACGTTGATGGCCACGCCCGCTGAAGGCTTCGACTTCGTTTGCTGGACAAAGGACGGCGAGGTGGTCTCCTACAACGCCACTTACACCTTTACCGTTACAGAGGATGCCACGTATGTGGCCAACTTCGGCCTGACCCATGACACCTACATCGGCGACTACGGCACAAGCACCTCAAACACGCTGCCAACCACCGCGTCCCACAAATATTTCATCACCGAGCAAATCTACACCGCCGACGAATTGGGTGGCGCCGAGACCTTCACCCACATCGCCTTCTACAATAACGAGACGGCTACGCGCACCTTCGACATCTACTTGATGCCCACCGACAAGGCCGCCTTCGAGAACGGGCACGACTGGATGCCCGTGACCGAGGCTGACCTCGTCTTCAGCGGAGAGGTGACCTTGGCGGCAGGCGAGTGGAGTTGGATTGCCTTCGACACGCCTTTCGCCTACGACGGCATCTCCAACCTCGCCCTCATCGTCGACGACAACACGGGCAGCGTGCAAGGCTCCATCCATTGCCTCAAGTTCAACACCACGACCACACAAGCCCTGCACCGCACTTACGGTAGCTCCCACGACATCAACCCGATAAACTATAACGGCAACGGTACTGTGGAGAGTTATAAGAACCAAATCAAGCTGAGGCGCGCCGGCATCGCGGAGCCGTTTACAATCACGGCGACCGTGGATCCCGAGGAAGGCGGCCAGGTGAATGGCGACAGCTACTACAGCGAGACTTTTTACAGCAACCATTGGGTTCCTTCTTTTTATGACTTTGAAGACGGCACCTTGCAAGGCTGGACCACCATTGATGCTGACGGAGACACTTATACTTGGGGAAACTACGGTACAGGGAGTATCGTTGTTCATTCTGGAACACATAGCGTTGCTTCTGCAAGCTATATCAATGGTTTGGGCGCCCTTACGCCTGACAACTGGCTCGTATCACCTCAAATGACTTTAGGCGATATCATGAGCTTCTGGGCTTGTGGCCAGGATCCCAGTTGGGCACACGAACATTTCGCCGTGTATGTCTCCACTTCGGGCAACTCCGTGTCTGACTTCACAGAAGTGATGCCCGAGACCGTGGCTACCGCTACAATGACCCAATACACCGTCGACCTGAGTGCGTATGAGGGCCAGACTGGATATGTGGCCATCCGGCATTTCAACGTCACTGACATGTACCGACTGAACATTGACGACATCAGTTTGGGCAGTTTCAACCATGCCGGTGTTGAAACCCCGACCTGCACACTGGCGGCTACGACCAACCCAGGCTTCGATTTCATGGGCTGGACGAAGGACGGCGTGTTGGTCTCCACCGACAACCCATACACCTTCCCCGTGACCGACAGTGCCGACTTTGTGGCCCACTTCGGCCAAAGCCAGGAGGTCGTCATCGGCGGCGGCACAGCCACCAGCACCTACCTGCCCACGTATGCGTCAAATTACTATTACCTCTCCGAGCAGATTTACACCGCCGACGAGATTGGTGGCAGCGGAATCATCAGCAGTCTCTCGTTCTACAACGACAACAACTACGACAACACATCCTCACTTCGCGTTCTCGACATCTATCTGGCACACACCGACAAGACAGCCTTCGAGAATGGCATTGACTGGATTCAGGTGACCGAGGTCGACCGCGTGTTCAGGGGAAGCGTTGACTTCTTGTTGCACCAATGGACCGAAATCGTCTTCAACACGCCGTTTTTCTATGACGGCACCTCCAACCTCGTGCTCGTCGTGGACGACAACACGGGCCACAGTACCGAGCTGGTGTACGGCCTTACCTTCGACACCGAGGCGCAGCAGGCCCTCTGCGTCGGCAACAACGTCGGCACGAACTACGACCCGATGACGTCGCTCATCTATGTGGGCACGCTTTACAACAAGAAGAACCAAATCAAGCTGAACGGGGGCTTCGCCCAAATGTCGAACATCACCGCCACGGTCAACCCCGAAGTGGGCGGAACCGTGGAAGGCGCAGGCATTTACCAGAACGGCACCACCTGCACCTTGGAGGCCATCCCCGCCACGGGCTATGCCTTCTCCGCCTGGACCGACAGCAACGGCACGGTGGTCAGCGTCGACGCCACTTACAGCTTCACCGTTACTGAGGACGTTGCATTAGTGGCCAACTTCGGCAAGAAGGCGGTGAGCGACCTCTACGTGTCGCGCACCGGCTGGGCGATGTGGAACGGCGACGGCCAGGATGCGCCTGACATCACTGGCTTCAGCTACAGCTATTCCGAGGACTTTGAAGGCGGCATCCCAGCCGGCTGGACCGTTGAAGGCGACGGCTATTGGATGGTCGCCACGGGCGACGCGGGCGGCAGCAGCGCAGCCTCCGGCAACTACAATATGCTGTTCGACCCCAACTCGCCGGGCGACGCTTATCTTGTCACCCCAGTGATGGACCTCAGCAGCGCCACCGAAGGATCGCTCGATTTCTATTTTACCAATCGTGGTAATAGCAGTGCTTTTTACGACTATAACTATTTCGGCGTGTACTACCGCGTTGACGGCGGCGAATGGAATGAGCTGTACTACACTACAAAAGTACATTATGGATCTTCATGGCTTTACGATTATTCGGTAATGTCCCTCACATTGGAAGGCTTTGCCGCCAACTACCAGATTGGCTTCAAAGGTTTCTACAACCCCAATGGTCTCGGCGTCGCCGTGGATTATGTGACCCTCAATGCTGGTGTCGGCAGCGGCACCCGCGACTTCCAGGACCTTCAACTGACGCTGAGCGACCTGGACGACAACGTGATTTACACCAGCACAACCCCCAACAACTACGCGCAACTGCCCACCGAAGGCCTCACCGAGGGTGAGGTGTACCGCCTCACCGTGGCGCAACACTACGCCTCTGGCCTCTCGGGTAGCTCCACTTGCACCTGGCTCTATGAGCCTTGCAGCAACTTTGAGGGTGTTGCCAACCTCAACAGTGAGGTCACCGACCAGGGCGTGACCCTCACTTGGGACATTCCCGAAACCACCCCCGCCGAACCGACAGAGAGCGGCTGGTATTATTATGATAATGGAATTGGTGTATCTCGCTATGGCACAAATGATGGCTCCCCGTTCTTCTGGGGCATCATGATTCCCGCCGGCAGCTATGCGGGCAATGCCGTTTCGAAGGTTTCCGCCTTCGACTACGTATCTATGACGGGCACCGTCACCATCTACAACGACGGCGAGACGGCTCCGGCCAATCCGATAAGCTCAAGGGAGGTTACCTTCACTGGAGCCTACCAGTTCGTTGAATTCGAGTTTGAGGAGCCGGTGGAGATTGACCCCTCCAAGAATGTTTGGGTAATTTTCCATAAGGAAAGTGGCGACAATTATCCCGCCGCAGCTTGTGCCAATACAGGCGACCCGAACGGACGTTGGATCAGCAACGATGGTGAGACGTGGAGAGACATTGATAATGGATACAGCTATACCTTCATGGTTCGTGCCTATATCATGGACAACAGCGATGCGCCGGCGCCAGTGGGCGCGCCTTACGGCATGGCCGTGTTCCGCGACGGCGAGTGGCTCGGCCTTGCCGCCGGCCACGACAGCTTCACCGACCCAGAAGGCACCGCCAACAGCCACTATGAAGTGCGCGTGGTGTACAGCGGCCCCCAGCGTTTGCCTTACAAGAACGCCTATTATGCCATGAGCTGCGCGGCATCTACGGCTACCTACGAAATCACCGCTACGGCCAACCCGACTGCGGGCGGCTCCGTCAACGGCGCAGGCACTTACAACTACGGACAAACCTGCACCTTGACCGCCACGGCCAACGCGGGCTACACCTTCACCAACTGGACGAGGAACAACAACGTGGTCTCGACCAGCGCGACCTATACCTTTACCATAACGGAAGATGCCGACTTTGTGGCCAACTTCAGACAGAATGTCTGCACCGTCACCGTCGCGGCCAACCCAACGGCAGGCGGCACCGCCATCCAAAGCGGCAACGGCACCTACAACTATGGCACTGCCATTACCTTGACGGCCACCGCCAATGCTGGCTACACCTTCCTCTACTGGACCGCCAACGATGCCATGCTCTCCACCAACCCAGTGTGCACCCTCACCGTGACGGGCGACACCTACTGCGTGGCACGATTCGTCTTAGACGATGCTACCGTGCAGGTTACCCCATTCACCTCTGGCTGGAATTGGTACTCGACCTACATTGAGCAAAGCGGCATTGACGGCCTTGCCCAACTTGAGGAAAGCCTCGGCGCAAACGGCATCCAGATCAAGTCGCAGGGACAGTACCTGAACTATTACGAAGGCATGGGCTGGATGGGAATGCTGTCGGGCATCAATAACGAGTCTTCATACAAGATCAAGGCCAACGCCCCATGTGTGATCAACATGATAGGCGAGGAGACGACCTCTTCGGCACACCCCATCACCATCGGCCCCGGCTGGAACTGGATAGGCTATCCGGTGAGCACGGCGATGAGCCTCGGGGAAGCCATGTCGGGCATCACGCCGTCCAATGGGGACCAGCTGAAAGGCCTGAACGGCTATGCGAGCTATTACGAAGGCATGGGCTGGATGGGCACGTTGACGACCATCACCCCAGGTATGGGCCTGCTGTACAAGTCGACCGGCAGCGGGAGCCAGATGCTGGTCTATCCCACAGGCTCGAAGGGAGGAGTGCTCGCGGAGAACGTCACCCCGGAGAACAACCACTGGGTACCCGACCTGCACGCCTATCCCGACAACATGACGGTGACGGCCATCATTGAACTCGACAATGAGGAACTTAACAGTGAGAACTACGAGCTGGCCGCCTTCGCCAACGGCGAGTGCCGCGGTAGCGTGCGTCTGATGTACGTTGAGCCACTGAACCGCCACATCGCCTTCTTGACCATCGCGGGCGAGGACATCACCACGCTCACCTTCAGCCTCTACGACACGGCCACAGGCGAGGAAATTCATGGAGCACAAGAGATGCTGAACTTCAGCGACAACGCCATCGTCGGGTCCGCCAACGAGCCTTACGTCATCCATTTCCGCGGCACAACGGGCATGGACGAATTCGACAGCCGAATCAGCGTGTTCCCGAACCCTGTCGGGAGAGGTGAGGTTTTGAACATGGCTATGCCCACGGACAATACAGGCGAACTGTGTGTTGAAATCGTCAATGCCCTCGGCGTGGTGATAGAGACGTTGCGTGCTACGACCATACAGGCCATTGCCGCCCCGACCGTTGCTGGTGTTTATACTTTGCGCATCACCATAGAAGGCAAAGGGACGTATTACCGGAAATTGGTGGTGAGATGACAAAGCTCATAGATGTTTTCATCATTCGAGTGGTCGCCTCATTTTGGGGCGGCCACTTGTTTTCTTGGAAACAAATCTCGCGTCACGTTAGATTTGTTTCCTTTTCCCTTTGCGCAACCGAAAAAATTCCTATCTTTGCCCTGATTTTATGTAGCCTTTGAATATCAACAAAATAAAACTTAAATAAAATGAAAAAGAATCTACTACTACTGATGATTATGCTGGCGATGGCCAGCGCAAGTGTGGCCCAGGATGTTTATTCCACGGGCTATTACACTTACACCAAAAACGGAATCACACAGAAAGCGGCGGCACTCTACAAAAACGGCACAACGATAAGTAACAGGCAGTCCATCTACAATGCCGACCTTGAAGGTAAGGACGTGCTTGTTGCCACAAACGGCAAGGTGTATTGGGTCTACAACAACACCACGGATGACAAGGCTTTCGTCAGCAACTACACGGACAGCATCTCGATCATCTATAATGAGGCCAACGCCAGAATCAATGCCATTTGCGAAGGCGACGGTTATATTTATTCTGTTGGCCAAAAGAAAGTCAACGGCGTATGGAAGGCCGCAGTTTGGCGAGATGACCAGTTTTTTGCCTTTTTGGGAGACGGTGGCTATGATTTTTATGCCACAAGCGCTTGTTTTAAGGATGGTCACTTGTACACGACAGTCGAATATAGCGCAGGATATGGCTCTGGCTCTGTATGGAAAGACCTCGAACAGCTTTACCAGTTGGGTTCTGGAGTCACTCCGAGGGATGTCTTTGTTTACGATGAAGATGTCTATACCACAGGCTTCGTTCAAGACTTTGACACCGATGCCTATGTATCCAAGGTATGGAAAAATGACGAGGAGCTTTACACGCTCAGCCCCAATGCAACCATGCTGGTCAGCTATGCTCATAGCATTTACATTGATGCTGGCGACATCTATGTTTCTGGTTTTGATGAAGAAGGTCATGGTAAGGTGTGGAAAAACGGAGTGGGATTATATACCGCTGGCCAAAGCCTTAATGCGGTGTCCGCCAATAGTAGCGGTGTTTATAGCGCTGGTTATGTTTTTGATACCATTGTTCATAAATGGGTTGGTAAAATCTGGAAGGACGGTTTCGCTCCTTACACACCCGTTGCCTGCGAAAGAATCAACGGCATGTTCGTCACGGAGCCGGAATGTACCAACAGCGCAGCCCGCCCACTGCCTTTCTACGAGAGCTTCGAGAACGGCGAGACCGACTGGCCCTGCTGGATCAAGCTCGACGTTGACAACAGCAACAACGGCCAGGTGTCCTATTGGGAAAGGAGCGGAACGAGGCTGCACAGCGTCCCCAACGGCGGCAACCATTGCGTCCGCCACACGCTCAACTGGGACAGCAACCAAGAGGGCTGGCTCATCAGCCCGAAGCTTGCCCTTCCGTCCTCAAACCCTTCCACATTGACCTTCAAGACCGCAGAAAGCTATTACAGCGACTACACCTATGAAGGCGTGTGGATTTCCACCACTGGCACCAACCCAAGCAACTTCACCCAAGTGTGGACGCAGAGCAACCCCACAGGCAGTTGGAAGACCGTCACCGTTGACCTCTCGGCCTATCAGGGACAGAATGTCTACATCGGTTTCAAGTACACCGGCATTGAGGGTCACGACTGGTACATTGACGAGGTGAGCGTGGAGGAGGAAGATCCGAACACCGCCACCATCACGGTTTTGGCCGATCCCGAGGAAGGCGGAACAGTGACAGGCGGTGGCGTTTACCCCATCACTGGCACGGCCGCTTATGCCCTTACTGCCACGCCCAACCCGGGCTGGTCGTTCGTCAACTGGACGAAGGACGGCACGGTGGTCGGCACCGACCCCATCTATGAAATCCTTCCGACCGCCGACGCCACCTATGTGGCTCACTTCAGCCAATCCTATGAAATCTACATTGGCGATGGCGGCTCAGCCACTAGCACCTATCTGCCAAGCAGATCCATATACAATTACTGCTTAACGCAGCAGATTTACACTCCTGATGAGATTGGCCAAGCTGGAGCCATCAACAGCATCGCTTTCTATAATGGCGGAGAGGTGACGACACGCTTCTATGACCTATATTTGGTTCATACCAGCAATTCCATTTTCGCGAATGGCAATAGCTGGATTACGGTGGCTGAGAGCGACCGCGTTTTCAGCGGAAGTGTGACCATGACAGCAGGCGTCTGGACGTGGATCTCTTTTGACACACCTTTCCAATACAATGGCACTTCCAACCTCGCCCTCGTCGTAAACGACAAAACGGGCGATTGGAGCAGTGGGATGGCCTGTCGCGTGTTCAATACTGACTTCAACCAAGCCATCCGTGCCTACACAGACAATGCCGCCTACAACCCGATGGCCCCCTCAAGTTATTCCGGCACGGTGATGAACGTGAAGAACCAAATTAAGCTGAACGGGAACTTCACTCCGATGTTAAACATCACGGCCACGGTCACTGGCAACGGGGGTTATGTGGAGGGCGGTGGTTCCTTCAATAACGGAGCCCACTGCACCCTGATAGCCTATCCCGACCAAGGTTACGTTCTTGCCAACTGGACGAAGAACGGCGTTGTGGTCTCCACCGACCAAATATACACCTTCATCGTCACCGAAAGTGCCGAATATGTGGCCAATTTCGAGCCGTTGGACGGCGTTTACATCGGAGGCTCAGGCCTCACAAATGTCACGTACTTGCCTACCATTTCAACGCAACTTTATGCCTTGACCAATCAGATTTACACCGCCGATGAGCTTGGCGGAGCCGCAACATTCACGGGCATAGCTTTCTATAACAACGGCCCAGGACAGATGCGTAATGTGGACCTGTACTTGCAGCCCACGACCCGACAAGCCTTCACGAACCCCAGGATCTGGGTTTCGGCCACCGAAGACAACCGCGTGTTCAGCGGAGACATAATTCTGTTGAGCGAGGGCTGGTCGTGGATCACCTTCGACACGCCTTTCGAGTATGACGGCACTTCCAACCTCGCCCTCATCGTGGACGACAACACGGGCAGCATCCGTCCTACCAACCTGTCTTGCTTTTCGTTCACCACTGAAACGAACCAATCCAACGTCATCTACAGCAGCCCCGTCGAGTTCAACCAGAATTACAGCAATACTAACTTCAACCCCTATGAGCCGATACAGTCGGACTACGAGGGAGTCTTGGTGAACAAGAAAAACGTTATTCAGTTGAGGAGGGACGCTCAAGAGGGAATGGATATCTACATCGGCGACGGAAGCACGTCAACCAGCTCTTACCTGCCATCATACTCCTTATACAACTATTCGCTTACCCAACAGATTTACACCGCTGATGAGATAAGCCAAGCTGGAACCGTCAACAGCATCGCCTTCTATAACGATGGTGACCAAAGAACCCGCGACTTCGACTTCTATTTGGTACATACCGACAAGGCCAGTTTTGAAAACAATAGCGATTGGATTCCGGTGGTGGAGAGCGACCGCGTGTTCAGCGGAACCGTGACTATGGTGGCAGGCGACTGGACGCGGATTACCTTCGACACACCCTTCCAATACGACGGTACTTCCAATCTCGCCCTCGTCGCATGCGACAAAACGGGCAGTTGTAGTGGTGGGATGGCCTGTCGTGTGTTCTATGCTGACGCTGACGGCTACCAAACCATCCGCACCTACACTGACTATACCGCCTACAACCCTATGGCTCCCTCAAGCTACACCGGCACACTGATGGCTGAGAAGAACCAAATTAAATTGGGCATAGGCAGTGGTCAGTTTGTACCATGCACTATCACTGCCACGGCCAACCCGGTGGCAGGCGGCACGGTCACTGGCAGCGGTACCTACAACCAAGGCGATGAAGTCACCCTGATGGCCACGCCCAACGAGGGCTATGCCTTTGAAAACTGGACAAAGAACGGCAACGTGGTCTCCAACACCCGCTCTTATACTTTCACCGTGACCGAGAGTGCGGAGTATGTGGCCAACTTCAGCGAAAGTGAAGACAACGAACTGACCGTACACGACGGAACGACCACCAACAGCTACGTTCCAGTTTACGGCTTTTATGTCGATTGTTATCAAAGAAGCCAGTTCGTGATGCCCGCCGAAGAACTGACAGACATGGTCAACGGCGAAATCAGGAAGATGACATTCTACCTCTCCAATCCAGCTTCTGGGGCATGGAACGGTGTCTTCCAGGTTTACATGACCGAGGTTGACTACACCGCCATCAGCACCTTCATCGATCCTTCCACCGCGACAACGGTTTTCACGGGCGTTTTGGACGGTACTGGTACAGAGATGGAGGTCAGCTTCGACAACAACTACACCTACAATGGTGGCAACCTTCTCATCGGTTTTGACGAGATAGAGACAGGCAGCTACTATCCGGCCTATTTCTTTGGAGAGACTGTTCCTAGCGCAAGCGTTCAGGGTCAAAACTGCTTTAGCCTTTCAGCCGTCACTCCCGCGCAGCAAAACTTCCTGCCGAAGACCACATTCACCTATACCCTTGGTGGTGTCCCGTCTTATACCATCACGGCCACGGCCAACCCGACGGAAAGCGGCACGGTGACTGGCGGCGGCACCTACAATAGCGGCGAGATCTGCCTCCTGACGGCTACGGCCAATACAGACTACATCTTCGTGAACTGGACCAAGGACGGTAACGAGGTTTCTACCAACGCCACCTACAGCTTTGAGGTGACCGAGGATGCCGAGTACGTGGCCAACTTCTCGCTAGGCGTCTACATCGGCGACGGTAACACCACCACCGATGCAAACCTGCCCAGCAGCTCCATGTACAACTATTCGCTTACCGAGCAGATCTACACCGCCGATGAGCTGGGCGGCGGCGGCACCATCAGCAGCCTCGCCTTCTACAACAGCAGCAGCGAGAAGACGCGCAGCTACAATGTCTATATGGTACACACCGCCAAGACCGCCTTCGAAAACATGAATGACTGGATAGCGGTGACACCATCCGACCGCGTGTTCAGCGGCAGCGTGACCCTGATTGCCAACGGCTGGACGTGGGTGAACTTCGACACGCCATTCCCGTATGACGGCACCTCCAACATCGCCGTCGTGGTGGAAGACCAGACAGGCGACACAGGCAACGGGAAGAACGAGATGGCCTGCCTTGTGTTCGACGCCGAGGGCACCCAGGCCATCCGCATCTACGGCGACGAAGCCGCCTTCGACCCCACGGCACCCGCCTACAACGGCGTGTTGATGGGCGTGAAGAACCAGATCCAGATAGAATTCACGAACGAGCCGATAATAACCTACAGCATCACCGCCACGGCCGACCCGACGGAAGGCGGCACGGTCGCAGGAGCAGGCACCTACCAGTCAGGCCAATTGTGCACGTTGACCGCCACGGCCAACACTGGCTACACCTTCGCCAACTGGACGAAGGATGGCGACGTGGTCTCGACCAGTGCGACCTACACCTTCACCGTGACCGAGGATGCCGACCTTGTGGCCCACTTCACAGCAAGCGAGCCAGGAGGCGACATCACCCAGGCGACCAACTTCACCACCGGCTGGAACTGGTACTCGACCTACGTCGAACAGAATGACATCGACGGCCTCGCCCAACTTGAGGGAAGCCTCGGGGCGAACGGCATCCAGATCAAGTCTCAGGGACAGTACCTGAACTATTACGAAGGCATGGGCTGGATGGGCACGCTGTCGGGCATCAACAACGAGTCATCATACAAGATCAAGGCCAACGCCCCATGTGTGATTAACATGATAGGCGAGGAGGCCACCTCGGCAGCGCATCCCATCACCATCGGCTCCGGCTGGAACTGGATAGGCTATCCAGTGAGCACGGCGATGAGCATAGGGGAAGCCATGTCGGGCATCACACCGTCCAATGGGGATCAGCTGAAAGGCCTGAATGGCTATGCGAGCTATTACGAAGGCATGGGCTGGATGGGCACGCTGACGACCATCACCCCAGGCATGGGTCTGCTGTACAAGTCGACCGGCAGCGGGAGCCAGACGCTGGTTTATCCCACAAGCTCGAAGGGAGGAGCGCTCGTGGAGAACGTCACCCCAGAAAACAACCACTGGGTGCCCGACCTGCATGCCTATCCCGACAACATGACGGTAACGGCGGTAGTGGAACTTGACGACAACGAACTCCAAAGCGACAGCTACGAACTGGCCGCCTTCGCCAACGACGAGTGCCGCGGCAGCGTGCGTTTGATGTATGTTGAGCCAGTGGACCGCCACATGGCTTTCCTGACCATAGTGGGCGAGGATGTCACCACGCTCAGTTTCAGCCTCTACGACACACAAACTGGCGAGGAAATCCATGGTGCCCAAGAGATGCTGAACTTCAGCGACAACGCCATCGTTGGCTCCGCCAACGAGCCTTACGTCATCCGCTTCCGCAGCCTGACGGGCATGGACGAGTTTGGTAGCCGCATTAATGTATTCCCGAATCCTATTGCGAGAGGGGAGATGCTGAACATCACCGTTCCTACGGAAGACCTTGGCAAGATGCAAATCGAAATCATCAACGCCCTCGGCCAGGTGGTAGAGATATGCCATGGCGCGTCTCTACAGACCGTAACCGCCCCGCAAGTCGCAGGTGTTTACACCCTGCGCATCACCGTGGAGGGCAAGGGGACGTATTATAGGAAACTAGTGGTGAGATAAAATCTCGCCAAACATTACGAATACGATTGTGGAGACGTGCCATGGCGCGTCTCTACATTTTTTGTTTGATGACATTTTTGTCCAACTCACACCGATGCTTTATTTGGAGAACAAATCATGCTCTTTCAAAACAATTTACTACTTTTGCGCAAAATTTTAACTACGTTGAATCTAACGATTTCAAAGCGATGAAAAAAGCATTACCAATCTTCACTTTATTGCTCCTAATGGCCGCTACCATACAGGCCCAGGAGAAGAAACCCGACTGGATGAGATGGCACTATCTTTCCGAAGAAGAGATGTACGACACCTCGCGTGGCATGAACTTTGTCGAGACCGACCCGCCGACGGGCGAGCCGCGCTTCGTGGCCGAGTTTGAACCCATGCAAGGCGTGATGATTCGCTATCCTTTGGGTATCCCGACGAGCCTTGTGGCACAACTGGCCGACAACTGCCACGTGTATTGTATCGTCAGCAGTTCCTACCAAAACCAGGCCCAAAACGACTTCCAGAGTGCGGGTGTCAACATGGACAACCTCACCTTCGTGAATGCCCAATCCGACTCCTACTGGGTGCGCGACTACGGCCCGTGGTATATCTTTGAGGACCGCCAGCCCGCCATCATCGATAACATCTACAACCGTCCTCGCCCCAACGACGACAACATGTCGGGCGTGTTCGCCAACTTCTGGAGCATCCCCATGTACGGCATGAACCTCCAACACACGGGCGGCAACATGATGGAAGACGGTCGCGGCCACGGCGTGAGCGACAACCTCGTGCTGCAAGAAAACGGCAACAACGAAGCCAACGTTCGTCAGAAAATGCGCGACTATCTCGGCATTGACCCGTACCATATCACCATCGACCCGCAAGGCGACTACATCGCCCATGTGGACTGCTGGGGCAAATACCTCGCTCCCGACAAGATTTTGATTGCCCAGTTGCCTTCCAATAACTCCCATGCCGCCGACTACGACTCAGTGGCCGCCTATTTTGCCCGAACCAACTGCTGCTGGGGCTATCCTTATCATGTGTACCGCGTGCAGGAACCGGGTGGCTACACCCTCGCACCTTACACCAACAGCCTGATTCTCAACAAGACCGTCTACGTGCCGATTGGCAGCAACGGCACTTACAACCAGCAAGCGCTTCAGGTCTATCAAGAAGCTATGCCCGGCTATGAGATTATCGGTGTGGCCAACAACACTTGGAATGGCTGGGAAAACACCGATGCCCTCCACTGCCGCACCCGTGGCGTGATGGACTTCAACATGCTCTTTGTCGACCACCGCGAGGTGCTTTTCGGCGAACAAGCTTGGCAAGACTCTATTCCCGTGGTTTCCAAGTTCATTGCCTACAGCAACGAACCGCTCAAGACGGACTCGCTCCTTGTCTATTATAGCATCGACGGTGGCACCTATCAAGTGGCCCACATGACTGCTACGGGCAACCCCGACGAGTATGTTGGTTACATCAAAGGCTATCAAGGCGAGTCGGAAATCAACTATTACGTGTTTGGTGCCGACGAGTCGGGACACCGCTACACGCAGCCCGTCTTTGCCGACCTCGACCCACACCATTTCATTATGGAGGCACATCAGCCAAGCGGAAATTTGATTGTTACGCCTGATACGCTGTGGTTTGAACATAATGGCGACGAACAGACTTTTACCATTGAAAACCAAACCAATGCCACGGTTCAGATCAACGCCATAACTGAGGAAGGCGGTTATTTGCTTCTTGACACTCCCAACCTTCCCTACAACTTGCAAGTTGGGGAATCCATTTCGGTTGGTTTCCTTTTCAGTTTTCCGCTAAAAACGAACCGTGCATCTGATGATTATGTTTCAAGTTTGATAAAGGTTCAGACCTCTATCGGAGAAAAGCTTGTGACTGCTATGATAAGCAAACAAGGGATGGTGAATTTAGTGTATCAAAATGAAATGTATTTTAATGATCCAACTTTGGTCATTGAATCAAGTTTCTTCAATAAATCTGTTTTTGTTCCTACAATCAGGGTTTTTTCCATTGCCGAGAAAGACACTGATTATCTGAATATTGAAACAAACCCCACTCCACCTTTCGATTTGGAATTCGATGGCGACGAAGCCTTTATGTTCGTGAGTTTGAAGGATTTCGCAAAAGGCTATGTGCAAACAAGCATCGAAATCGAAACGGACTATGGTATCTTTGAGATTGCCGTCCATATTAATGAAGACATCCTCTCTGTCACTGAACTCACCGCCGAGACCAAACTCTATCCCAACCCGACCACAGGCCAATTCACCGTGGAAGGTGCGAATGTGGCTAAAGTGGAGGTATATAACCTCGTTGGGCAGAAGGTGCATGAGGCCGAGGGCAAGGTTATCAACATCGACGCAGCCTATTGGCACAAGGGCATCTATTTGGTCAATATCATTGAACAGAATGGTGCCGTGGTGACCAAAAAATTAGTGGTGAGGTAAGATCATTTTTAGGGGCGGCAAAGCCGCCCCTAAAAATTATACGTCAAATTTGAATTCGGCATCAAACCAGCCGGTGTCTTCTTTTAAGAGATCGTATTCTTCGCCTGTGAGGTGATCGACTACATGCACAGTGCCTTTGATGTCGTCGTAAGTGAATGTAAACTGGGAGTTTACGTCGTCTTTGGGTACGTCCATTTCAGATGTTGTCTATGGTTCTTACGCTGCAAAAATACTAAAGTTTTTCATATCCTCGCCAAATACCTCATTCTTTGATAATTTTGTGGCGGATGACGGTGCCGTCCTTTGTGTGCATGTTCAGGATGTAAATTCCTGAAAGCAAACGGGAAACGTTAATCTGTTGGGTTTCGACGAGGTTGCCTGAAAGGACTGTCTGACCCATGAGGTTGGTAATGATATATTCATTTTCTGTTGGTAGAGACGTGGCATGCCGCGTCTGTATAAAAAGAATCCCATTGGTCGGGTTAGGATAGATATCCAATTGGTTTTCTGTGTTTTCGGAAATAGCTGTCAAGTTATAGCCTAAAGTCCAGTTTTCAGCGAGGCTGTTATCCGAGTTCAGGTCAATGAGTTGCAAATAAGGCCCTTCTCCATCGGCTTCCCAAGGCCAAGGGGCACTGTCGGAGTAATGTACCTCGTCGATGACGTTGCCCCAAGCGTCGGTGAGAACAAGGTTCTGCGACTTGTTGGAAAGGTTGCGCGTGAACTGTCCGAAAGATTGTGTTTGATAGAACTCACTAAAAACCAATGAGTCGGAACAAAGCAACAAAGCTTTGTGCGGCTCGATGATAGAGCCTGTCGGGAAGCTGTAACTGATGCCCAATTCGCGAAAATAGACGCCTGTCAAGTCCACTTCCTCGTCGCCGTTGTTGGTGATTTCGATGAACTCGAAGTGGTCGCCATCAACGCCCCAATAGTCTTCAGGATGGTAATGGATTTTCGAAATGACTAACGGCGGCAGCTTTACACTGTTGCAAGCATCGCACGAGCCGACATTTTCATTCAGCCAATCGATTCGCATTTGTATCCAATCCTTCATGTTGTTGAGGTAATTGTTGTGCTGGTACATTTGTCCCCAACGTTGGTTGTCGCGTCCGATGGCTTCGGCAATCATGGCATCGATTTCGTCCATGCGGCTTAGGAGGCTGTCATAGTCAAAGGGCATCCCATTTTCTGACAGCTCGAACCAACGTTTGGCCAAATAGCAGCGGAACAAATCTGTGTCGAACAGGTCTTTCCAAAAACGCGGTCCCGTGTTGTCGCCGTTGTCGAACTGCCACACGTCGTAGCGGCTACGGTCGCCAAAGGCGTCATAGCCGAAGGCGAGGTTATAATCCCAAATGGGGCCTGCCCGCAATTTGCCGTCACGGTCTTTATGAAAAAAAGTGCTTAGGTGATAAACATCGACGTTGGAGGTAAACTCGGCCATCATCATGAAGTCGATGAAGGCTGGGATGTCGATGACCGAAGGAATGCCAGAAGTGATGTCGATATTGTAGTTGTGAGCCACCGACTCAAGATCGAGAAACACGTTGTGAATGTAGTCAGCTTGTGCTGGAGTGATGTTTTCGTGCTTGGGATAATGGTGGAGAAACTCGGTATAAACGGGCCATCCCCAATTGTGGAGATAGGTCTGCATCCGCCAAGCCAAAGGGTCGTTGTCGGAGCGGTTGGCCTGCACGATGTAGCCGCCAGTCACTTCAGGCGGTTGGTTGCAGGTCTCGTCCATCTTCTCGATGTTGACGCGCCCTTTGTCGGGCTTGATTTTCTCCATGAACACATAGAGGCCCCTGTAGTCGCCGTTGAGAACCAGCTCGCAATATTGGGTTCGTGAGGCGTATTGCCCGATTTGGTTTGACAGTTCGTAAGAGATTACATCGCGCATTCCTGTCTGGTCATATGCCAACGAGTTGAGGATCCAGTCGTTTTCGGCGGGCATCCCGAGAATACTGACATTGTTGTGGCTCACGTCGTCGGCTTGGAGGGTGGTCAGACCGTAAGGCTTCTTGTTGGAGGCCATCTGTGAGGAATAGCCGCGTCTTTCGATGCCGATGCGACCGTCGTAGTTCAGGAATTGCGCCGAGTCGATGTCGGTCAGGTAATTGCGTGCGCCATCGGGCCGGCAGATGATTTTCATGGTGGCCAAGACCTTCGGTTCGTCAGGAATGGGAACCCCGCCATCTGTCTCAATGACGATGATGGGCAGGTTGCTGTCGGTGAGGATTTGCGCCGAAACCGCTGTGGCTATAATCCAAATGGACAATATCAATATTATTCTACGCATCGTGTCTCAATTCATTGTCGGCTACGGGACTGGCCCCCTATTCATAACTCCTAACTATCAACTTCAAACTTCAAACTATCAACTATTTCCGTCTCCGTCTTCCTTTCCGTCCTTCCACGACCTTGGCAAACTTGTTCTTTGATTTCCTCATGGTGCTGAATTGAGTTACCGAGCCAGCTGAAGGTCCCTTGAGATTCAGGATGTGGGAGCGGGCGGCCACAAAACCGTTCTCATCGGTGTCGTCGATTTTTCCGTATTTGTTCTTCTTCGAGGCGAAGATGATGACATTGTCGATGTACCAACTGTTCACATAAGAACCTTCTCCGGTGAAATAGAGGCAAAATTGTGGTGCCTTAGTAGGCCACTCCTCCATGTCGAAGGTAAGTAGATATTGGCTTTGGACGATACTTCCCAACAGTGTGTCTTCCCAAATGCTTTCCCATGTTTCGCCGTCTTGCGAGATGCCAATGCCGATTTGGGCGTTCAGCTCGCCATTCGTGGCCTCAAAACAGTGGTTGAACTGGAAATTGATGAAATCATACTTGCCCAATTCCACAACTGGGGTTACGAGTCTAGTGGTGCCGATGAAATTGGGGTCAGGATACATTTGTATCTCGCGAGCCTTGCCGCCGGCAAAGGAGGTGTTAGAGATGTACCATACCACCCAATTGTCGCCTTTGGCATCCCAACCTTCCTCAAGCCATGGGTTGAAGAAGCCTTCGCACAGCACCACATCGCCTTGCTGCGCCTTTAACGACAAGACGAAGAAAACCAATATGATGAGCGATATTAGGCGTTTCATGCCGCAAAGGTAGCAAATGTTTTTGTATAATCACTTTGCTTCCCGTTTCTTTTCTGGATTGAAGATGTAAAGAATCATCATGATGAGGAAAATGGACACAGGGGCACTGAGCAAAATGCGTAACAATACCTGCAGGATAAGATGGAAGCTGAATGACTCAAGGAAAAACAGCGCAAAATGATGCACGAGTACCATACATACGGCGTAACGTAGGAACCACACACCGCCCAACTGCCCAAGATCTGGTTCTTGTACGTTCTCCAACTTCTGGTGACCCGAAACAATGCGCAGAATGGTTGGACGACAAAACGCCATCAAGGTGGTGGCTCCAGCATGAAGCCCCAAAGTACCCGTGAACAAATCAATGGACAACCCCAAACCAAATCCTAATAGCAATACCTGCCATTTGGGCATGGTAACGGGAAGCAACATAATGAAAATCAAATAGATATAAGGATGAACATATCCACCCAATCGAATATGGTTGACCAACAGCACTTGCACAAGCACAAGGGCAATGAAGCGGATAATATGAAGAGCGTTCCTGTTCATTGAAAACTGGTTTGAAGCGAGTCAAGCTCGGCCTTGTAAAGGTTTTTGATGACGTAAACATGCCGCAACTTTGCAAAATCGGTGGCAAATTGGATTTTGGCCTTGTTGAGCGCATCGGTGGTGGCGGCCAACGGGTCTTCAACGGTGCCCACCATGATGTCTTCGGGGAAGATGAAGGAATAGGAGCTGGTCAGCACGGTGTCGCCTTTTTGCAGCACGACGTGGGTAGGGATGTCTTCCACCATGCCATAGCGGTAGTTGTTGGTGTTCCATCTCAGGCTGGCAATCTGCTGGTTGTTCTTGAAGCGCACCCCGACGAATGACTTGCTATGAAGCAAGCTCATCACAGAAGCATAGTGGCGGCTGACGTCGGTCACCACGCCGACGACGCCCTCCGACGAAACCACGCCCATGTTGCGCTCGATGCCATCCAACTTTCCTTTGTTGATGATGATGAGGTTGTTGGCTTGGTTGATGCTGTTGTTGACGACTCGTGCGGGGATGTACTCATAGACGGTGTCGCTTTCCATGGTCGAATAGATGGTTGCCGAGGTGTCCATGATGACGGAAAGCTGTTTTCTGAGCAGGGCATTTTCTTCAGCCAGTTGTTCGTTGGTCTTTCCCAAGCTGAAATAGCCACCCACATCGCTGCCCCATTTATAAATGGTTCCCACCACGTCATTGGTATGGCTCACTAAACTGTTGCGGTGGAAATTCTGGCTTCGGGCAAGCAATAAAATGGAAATCACTTCGAGCAGGATGAACAGGATGACGAAGTGATGTTTCAGTATGAAGCGCCGAAGGTTGTACATGGTTGTTTTAATTCGGAATGCAGAATTCAGAATGCGGAATAGGGCAAAGCCCAGCGTCGCATCGCGATATTCCACATTCCGCATTCATAATTCCGCATTTATTTAATCAGGAAGGTGAAGCGGTCGAAGTTCTTCAAGGCGATGCCGGTGCCACGGGCGACGGCGCGCAAGGGGTCTTCAGCCACGTGGATGGGCAGCTTGGTCTTGGCGTTGAGACGTTTGTCGAGGCCACGCAGCAAGGCACCACCACCAGTGAGGTAAATGCCTGTGCGGTAAATATCCGCCGACAACTCGGGCGGAGTCTGCTCCAAAGCGTTCAGCACGGCGGTCTCAATTTTCATCACACTCTTGTCGAGGCAGTGCGCAATTTCAGCATAGTTTACCTTGATTTCTTTCGGGATACCGGTCAGCATGTCGCGACCCTGCACGGCATAGTCGTCGGGCGGGTTGTCCAATTGCGGGATGGCGGCGCCCACCTCAATCTTGATGCGTTCAGCCGTACGCTCGCCCACGATGATGTTGTGCTGTTTGCGCATGTATTCTTCGATGTCGGCGGTGAAGTCGTCGCCAGCGATGCGGATGGATTTGTTGTTGACGATGCCGCCCAAGGCGATGACGGCGATTTCGGAGGTACCACCACCGATGTCGATAATCATGTTACCCGTCGGCTCAAGCACGTCGATGCCGATACCGATGGCGGCAGCCATAGGCTCGTGAATCAGACGCACTTCCTTGGCACCAGCCTGCTCAGCCGAGTCTTTTACGGCACGCTCTTCCACCTCGGTAATGCCCGAAGGGATGCAGATGACCATCTTCAGGCTAGGTGGAAACAGGGTGTTCTTGAAATTGATCATCTTGATCATCTCGCGCATCATGTATTCGGCGGCCTGGAAGTCGGCGATGACGCCGTCGCGCAAGGGACGGATGGTCTTAATGTTTTCGTGGGTCTTGCCGTGCATCATCATGGCGCGCTTGCCCACGGCGATAATTTTCTTCGTGTCGCGCTGCAGGGCGACAATGGAGGGTTCGTCAACGACGACCTTGTCGTTGTATATGATGATCGTGTTGGCCGTGCCAAGGTCAATGGCGATTTCTTTGTTGAGGAATGAAAATGCTCCCATATTCTTTAGTTGTTAGTTGTCGGTTGTTTAGTTGTCAGTTAATTGTTCCTTTGTAGAGACGTAGCGCGCTACGTCTGTATCATTTCGTTAATGTCTAAAATGTCTAAATCCGGTAAATACCATGCTGATTCCGTGTTCGTTGCAGCAGTCGATGGACTCTTGGTCGCGGACGGAGCCGCCGGGCTGCACGATGGCGGTGATACCCGCTTCGTGGGCCAATTCGACGCAGTCCTTGAAGGGGAAGAAAGCATCGGAGGCCAATACGGCACCACTCAGGTCGAAGTTGAACGAACGGGCTTTCTCAATGGCTTGGCGCAAGGCATCCACGCGCGAAGTCTGCCCAATACCAGAGGCATAAAGTTGTCCATCCTTGGCCAAAACGACGGCGTTGGAGCGGCTGTGTTTCACAATCTTGTTGCCGAAAATCATGTCCTCGACTTCAGCTTTCGTGGGTGCCTTCTCGGTGACGACCTTGAAATCGGCGGCAGTCTCCGTGTGGAGGTCACGGTCTTGTACAAGGTAGCCGTTGAGTGCAGTCTTGACGGTCACGGCTCTGTATTCGTTTGACTTGAGGCGCAGCACGACGCGGTTCTTCTTGGAGAAGAGCAGGTCGAGCACGCCATCTTCATATTCTGGTGCCACGATGACCTCAATGAAAAGCTTGTTGATTTCCTCGGCAGCCTCAAGGTCGATGGGACGGTTGCAGACCAACACGCCGCCAAAGGCCGAAACAGGGTCGCCGGCCAAAGCCGCAAGATAAGCCTCCTTCACCGTGGGACGGCAAGCCAAACCGCAGGGATTGTTGTGCTTCAAGATGGCAAAAGTCGGCTCGTCGAACTCGCGGATGAGGTTCATACCAGCATCAAGGTCAAGCAAGTTGTTGTAAGACAGTTCCTTGCCGTGCAGTTTTTCGAACATGGCGTCGAGGTCGCCGTAATATGTGCCTTTCTGGTGCGGGTTCTCGCCGTAGCGCAAGGTGGTGGCCTTGTCCTCGCTGATTCTCAGCGGCTGGGTCTCGTCATCCTTGACAAACCAGTTGAGGATGGCACTGTCGTAATGCGAACTCACGCCAAAAGCGTAGGCGGCAAAACGACGGCGGTCATCAAGTGAGGTTTCACCATTCTGTTTTTCAAGCAGTTGTATAAGTTCGGAGTAATATTTCTGCGAAGGCACGATGAGCACATCGTTGAAGTTTTTGGCTCCGGCGCGGATGAGCGAGATGCCGCCGATGTCGATTTTCTCGATGATTTGGCTCGCGTCGTCGGTCTTGGCCACGGTCTCCTCGAAGGGATACAAATCCACAATGACGAGGTCAAAAGGTGGAATGTCGTATTCCTGCATCTCGCGTTGGTCGGAAGCCAGCTCAGTGCGACCCAAAATGCCGCCGAACACCTTGGGATGCAGTGTCTTGACACGTCCGCCGAGGATAGAGGGATAGCCCGTGAGCGACTCGACAGTCTTCACCGTGGGGTCGATGGCCTTGATGTAATCATAGGTGCCACCTGTGGAGTATATCTGAACATCGTTTTGTCTCAACAGACCAACGATGGTGTCAATACCCGTTTTATAAAATACTGATATTAAAGCTGTTCTAATCTTTTTCACGGTGATAAAAACAATGAGATTTGAAAGTGCAAGATTACCAAAAATCTCAAAACCGCGCAAGACCAAAACACATTTTTTTTGAACAAAGATTTCAACATGAAGTAAACCGTTTTTTTCGGTTTTTACGCTACCACAAGCTTCCGCGTTACGACATTGTCACCGAGAAATTTTCTGGTGTAGCCCCCTTGCGTTTTCAACGTAAAAGCGGCAAGGGAATATGGTTATTCTCTTTATATCAATAGGTTTTGGTGACTATTCTGTCATTTTCTTGATGTACATTTTGTAGAATCGGACGCTTTCGGCGAGTTCCTCGACAGGGCAGCGTTCGTTGGCGGCATGGGTCGTCAGGAGCAGCGAAGTGGGGACGAGAAACGGCGAATAACGGTAGATGTTCTCACAGATGGCCTCGTAATGATAGGAATCTGTACGGCCCATCACGAGATAGGGTGCCACGATGTTCTTTCCATCCCGCTGCTGCGAAAGCTCCGTCAGCACGGCAAAAGCCTTCGAGTCGACGGGCGAGATGGCCTTTGTCTCCTTGCAACGGACAAACTCAACCTCTATATCCTTGTTTCTGACCACTTTGCGGATATGTCGCTCAACATCTTCCGCAGTCGTTCCGGGAAGCATCCTGCAATCTATTATCACGCAAGCCTCTTCTGGAAGCACGTTGGGCGAAGGGCTGCCTTCGAGCATTGTGCAGGCCATGGTGGTCCGCACAAAAGCTGCTCCAGGTGGGAACTGGCAAGCGATAGCAAAAAACAAAGGTTGGAAATCCAATAAAAATGGAGCCAGCCAACGGATCGGAAATTCGGTGTTTTTTCCAACAGTCCTGAACATGTCGTCAACGATGGTCAACATCTCTGGCTCAAATGGATGCCGTTCCAAGTCGCGGACGACCTTGGCCAATTGGCCTGCAGCCGTGTGTTTGGGTGGCTGCGAGGCATGGCCGCCGTCAGCGCGTACCGTGATTTTCACGTTGGCAAATCCCTTTTCAGCAATGCCGATGCCCACCAGATTGGCCTGCAAAACTCCCTTGATATCAATAGGAAGGACGGCCCCTCCCTCATCGAGGGTAGATTCCAAGTGGATTCCTCTTTCTTTCAGTGTGTTGACAATCGCATACGCTCCGTTTCCCTCATTAATAGTCGTCTCTTCGTTATGGCCAAAACAGAGATAGACCGTACGCTCGGGCACATAACCTTCCTCCAACAACGTTTCCACTGCTTCCATCACGCAAACCAATACGTTTTTCATATCCAACGCACCACGTCCCCAGATGTATTCTCCATCGTTGAAACCCGAAAAAGGTGGATGCTGCCATAAGTCACCATCCTCATCTACAGCGGGAACCACATCCATGTGAGCCAACAACGCAATCGGATCCAAATCGGGACGTGTGCCCTGCCAAGTGTACAACAAGGAAGCCTTGGAAATCTTCTCGCGAAGTAATGTGTTATGAATTAACGGATAGGAATGCTCTAAAAAGGCATGGAAACGCTCAAATTCAGTCCATTCCATTTTGCTCTCATCAATCTGCGACACAGTCCTGATCTGAATAGCCTCCGAGAGATGCCGTTGAGCGCGGTCGGCATTCACTTGTTCCGTTTGTGCATGAAGCACAAAAGCCATAAGGAACATTGCATAAAAAAGCATTATTTTTTTCATCAGCTTTCCAAATCGTATTTTTCGTGACAAAAATAGAAATAAAAGTAGAATGATCAACATGAAAAAAAATACTATCTTTGGGGCATCAAATCTCAGACGTCATTTCAACATGAAAAACTTATTTTTCTTCTCGGTTCCCTTCTTTTTTTTGGCCGTATTAGGCTCATGCAGCACGGATGTGAACATGTATGCCGACTACAAGGATGTGGCCATCATTTATGCGATGATTGATCCCCAGGCCGACACCAATTATGTGAAGATCACCCGCGCTTTCTGCGGTTCTAATGACGAACCGATCAATGCAAATGAAGTCGCCCTGATTGCCGATTCGAGCAACTACCCAGGCAAACTGGAAGCCCGCATCGTTGAGTTGAAAAGTCTCAATGGTGGTGCTTATGAACCCACGGGCAATGTGTTTTGGCTCGACACTATGACGTTGCACAACAAGGATTATGGAACGTTTTATGCACCCGACCAAAAGATTTATTACACCACAGAACACTTCAATACCGATAAGGATGGAACAAGGTATAAATACCGGCTCATTGTGGTGAAACCGAATGGCGACACGCTCACTGCTGTGACGAGCATGGTCGGAAGCCAAGAGTTTCGCATCCTTTCGAGCAGCACGAACTTCCAATTGGTGCCGACCAACGAGCTGGGGAAAATCACTTTCAAGGCAGACGGGAGAGCTTCGCTTTACGATGTCAAAATCCAGTTCAACTACCGTGAGCAACATGCTGGTCAAGCGATGACCAGAAAAAAAGTTTTCCGGTCGTTCGGCACAAAGCCCATCGAGGAGTTTGAAAGAGTCGAAGGCACCCCCGATTGCTATTTTCTGGAATGCTCCAAGAATTGGCTCTTTGTCGCCCTCAGGAATGCCATCGGTGCCGATACCGTGGTAAACGCCAACCATCCCAATGTGGTTCGCTATATAGACGACTTTGTCGTGTCCATCAGTGCCGGAGGCCATGAACTCTATTACTATTATGCTGCAACTCAAGCACAACTGAACAGCCCGATATCTTTGGTCTCGACTTATACTAACATTGATGGAGGAAGCGGACTGTTCTCGTCGCGAATCACCATTTCAAAGACGCTGACAATCTCTGCCAGCACAAAGCGAGACCTCTTTTCCGTAGTATCGTGGGGGTTCAAGGAAGATTAATTCATTTAATAGCGGATGCATTTGGAAAAAAGCTTATTTTTGCAGTTTCAAAACAACTGATTTAACAATGAAAAAAACGCTTTTTTTGCTTTCTTTTGGGGTATTGATGGGTTTTATGGCCGCCTGCAGTACCAGAGTTGACCTTTACGCTGATTATAAGGATGTTCCAGTCATTTATGGCCTGATAGATATCACGCAAGACACCAACTACGTGAAAATAATACGCGCTTTTTCGGGCAGCAATGATAATCCTATCGATGCCTCGCAGGTAGCGCTGATTGCCGACTCGTCCAACTATCCGGGCAAGCTTGATGCGCGTATTGTTGAATACAAGAATGTGTATGGTAACACCTTTCAGCCAACAGGTCAAGAGATTGTTCTTGACACCATGACCATCCACGACAAGGAATCGGGCAGTTTCTATTTTCCCAACCAAAAGGTATATTACACCACAGCCACATTCAACGACAATACCGATGTTTACAAATACCAGCTGGTTGTTCTTAAAGGCAATGATACTGTCACTTCCGACACCAAACTTGTGGGGGGAGAGAACTTCAGAATCCTTACCCAAACAGTTACCTTTACGCCCGATGGGTACGACAAGACAGGCAAGATCAACTTCACACCCGCCGACAATGCCGCAGTGTATGAGCTAAAGTTGGTATTCAACTACAAAGAAAAGAAAGGGAATGGCCCAGTTACCGACAAGAAAGTCAGCTGGTCATACGGCGCCGTGGGATTGAACGACTTGGTTTATGAAAACAATCATTATTCCATGACCTATAGTGAAACTACTTTGTTTAACTACCTCACCACGGCCATCGGTGCCGACACAGTGAATGTGGAACGTTATATCGGCTCGTTTAATGTTTATCTCTCGGCAGGCGGAACGGAGCTTTACAACTATATCCAAATCAACGCTCCGTCGGAGGGCCTTTCGCAGAATATCCCCGATTACACCAATATCAATGGAGGCTTTGGCGTGTTCTCGTCGCGCATCAATTTGATGAAAACAGTCCTTCTTTCAGCAAGAACTCAAACTGCGCTTTACGCAAAGAATTGGGGCTTCAAACAACAATAATTTAACTAAACTCAACTGAAACAACAGAATATCAATTAAATACAACAACATGGAAGAAAAAAAGAGACTTTTTGAGGAATTTCCACCGGTGAGTACCCAGGAATGGGAAGCCGTCATCGAGAAGGACCTCAAAGGGGCAGATTACAACAAGAAACTGGTTTGGCGTACGGCTGAAGGCTTCAATGTGAGGCCTTACTACCGTGCCGAAAACCTGGCCGACATCCCGTGGACGGAACAGAACCCCAACGAGTTCCCCTATGTCCGTGGCAACAAAGCCGAAGGCAACACTTGGCTCGTCCGTCAAGACATCACCGTGAAGGACGTGCATGAAGCCAACAAGATTGCCCTTAATGCTATTAGCCGTGGAGCCAACAGCATCGGCTTCAAACTGGAGTACGACAAACCGTACGACACCATCGCCATCTCGACACTGCTCAACGGCATAGACCAGAATGCGGTGGAAATCAACTTTTACAACAACAAGTATCACTTGCCGCTGCTGGAGATGATGTCGAAGATTCCGGGCATCAAAGGTTCGTTGAACTACGACCCGCTGACACGTTACCTGCGCCGCGGCGTGTGGTACATCAACGAAGGTGCTGACACGGAGCTGGCCTACATCATGGTGAAAGCCGAGATGCCTGGTTTCGATACCATCGGCGTCAACGGTCATGTGTTCACCAATGCTGGTGCCACCATCGTTCAAGAAATGGCCTTCGCCCTCGCCGTGGGTGCCGAGTACCTCGACAAACTCACAGAGAAGAACCTGACCATCGATGAGATCGCGCCCAAGATGCGCTTCAACCTCGCCGTGGGACAGAACTACTTCATGGAGCTGGCCAAGATGCGCGCCTACCGCCTGCTGTGGGCCAACATCGTGAAGGCTTACGGCGGCAAGGAAGAGAACGCCAAGATGCACATCCACGCCACCAACGCCGAACTCGGCATGAGCCTCTACGACGCATACGTCAACATGCTGCGCACCACCACGGGCACGATGTCAGCCGTCCTCGGTGGCGTCGACTCGTTCACCGTGATGCCGTTCGACACGCCGTTTGAGATCCCCACCGACTTCGCCGACCGTATCGCCCGCAACCAGCAGCTCATCCTCAAGGAAGAGGCCCACTTCGACAAGGTGGCCGACCCCGCCGCAGGTTCCTACTACATCGAGAACCTCACCGAGAGCCTCGCCGCTGCCGCTTGGGACTTGTTCAACAAGATTCAGGACGAAGGCGGTTACCTCGAAGCCGTCCGCAAGGGCATGATTCAAGGCCTCATCAAGGAGAGTGCTGCCAAGAAGTTCAGCAATGTGGCTACCCGCCGCGAGACCATCCTCGGCACCAACCAGTTCCCGAACTTCACCGAGACGATGAAGTTCACGCCCGAGGCTTGGGTCTTCGAGGCCGACGACCGCCGCGACGAGAAGGCCGAGGTCGAGACCATCGTCACCTTCCGCGCTGCCCAGCAGTTCGAGAAGCTGCGCTTCGCCACCGACGTCTATGCCCAAGACCACAAGCGTCCCGTGGCTTGGATGTTCACCTACGGCAACCTCGCCATGCGCAAGGCTCGCGCCAACTTCGCCTCCAACTTCTTCGCCTGCGCCGGTTTCCAAGTGGTGGATAACCCCGGCTTCAAGACTTTGGACGAAGGCATTGCCGCCGCCCGCGAGGTGAAGCCCGAGATTTTGGTCATCTGCTCCTCCGACGAAGAATATGGCGAAGGCAATGCTCTTAAGATCTTTGAGGAGTTGAAGAACGAAACCATCGTGGTGCTCGCCGGTAACCCCGAAGGCACCGCCGACATCCTCAAAGAGGCTGGCCTGAAGTACTTCATCCACGTCAAGAGCAATGTCTTAGACACTTTAACGGAGTTCCAAAAGCAATTAGGTATAACAAAATGAATGCGGAATTATGAATGCGGAATGCTGAATATCGCAATGCGATGCTGGGCTTTGCCCCCATTCCGAATTCAGCATTCCGAATTCCGAATTAAAAAAAGGAAAGGATTAAACGATGAAACCAAATTATAAAAACATCAATATCAACGCTATACCTAAGCACAACGGTATCATTCTGCCGAATGGCGAACAATGGGAAACTGCCGAGCATATCATGGTGAAGCCTGCCTACACCGAGAAAGACCTCGAAGGCATGGAGCACCTCAACTATGCTGCTGGTATCGCCCCCTTCCTTCGTGGACCTTACTCCACGATGTACGTGATGCGTCCCTGGACCATCCGTCAGTACGCTGGTTTCTCCACCGCCGAAGAGTCCAACGCTTTCTACCGCCGTAACATCGCGGCCGGTCAGAAAGGTCTGTCCGTGGCCTTCGACTTGGCTACCCACCGTGGCTATGACGCCGACCACGAGCGCGTCATGGGCGATGTGGGTAAGGCTGGTGTGAGCATCTGCTCCGTCGAGGACATGAAGGTCCTGTTCGACCAGATTCCCTTGAACAAGATGTCCGTCTCCATGACCATGAACGGCGCTGTATTGCCCATTTTGGCCTTCTATATCGTCGCCGCCTTGGAGCAGGGTGCCAAGTACGAAGAGTTGCAAGGCACCATCCAGAACGACATCCTGAAGGAGTTCATGGTGCGTAACACCTATATCTATCCGCCTGAGTTCTCGATGCGCATCATCGCCGACATCTTCGAGTTCACCTCGCAGAACATGCCGAAGTTCAACAGCATCTCCATCTCGGGTTACCACATGCAGGAAGCCGGTGCCACCTCCGACATCGAGATGGCTTACACCTTGGCCGACGGTTGGGATTACCTCCGCACTGGTGTCAAGGCTGGCTTGGACATCGACGCCTTCGCGCCGCGTCTGTCCTTCTTCTGGTGCTCGGGCATGAACCACTTCATGGAGATTGCCAAGATGCGTGCCGCCCGTATGCTGTGGGCCAAGATTGTGAGCACTTTCAACCCGAAGAACACCAAGTCGTTGGCCCTGCGTACTCACACGCAGACCTCCGGCTGGTCGCTCACCGAGCAAGACCCGTTCAACAACGTGGCCCGTACCTGCATCGAGGCTATGGGCGCCGCCCTGGGTCACACTCAGTCGCTGCACACCAACGCCTTGGACGAGGCCATCGCTCTGCCCACCGACTTCAGCGCCCGTATTGCCCGTAACACGCAAATCTACATCCAGGAAGAGACCAATGTCTGCCGTGTCGTCGACCCGTGGGCAGGCTCCTACTATGTGGAGAGCCTCACCAACGAGTTGGCCCACCGCGCTTGGGGTCACATCCAAGAGGTAGAAGCCATGGGTGGCATGGCCAAGGCCATCGAGACCGGTCTGCCCAAGATGCGTATCGAAGAGGCCGCTGCCCGCAAGCAAGCCAAGATTGACTCGGGCCGCGAAACCATCGTCGGTATCAACAAGTACCGCCTCGACCACGAAGACCCGATTGAGACCTTGGAGGTCGACAACACCGCTGTGCGTGAGTCGCAGATCAAGCGTCTGAAGGAGCTCCGCGCCAACCGCAACGAGGCCGACGTGCAGCGTTGCCTCGAAGCCATCACCAAGTGCGCCGAGACGGGCGAGGGCAACTTGCTTGCCTTGGCCGTCGAAGCCGCCAAGTGCCGCGCTTCCTTGGGTGAGATTTCGATGGCTTGCGAAAAGGTCGCTGGTCGTTACAAAGCAGTAATCCGTTCAATCTCTGGAGTATATTCTATGGAAACGAAAAACGATGCAAGATTCGAGGAAGCCTGCCGCAAGGCCGACGAGTTCGCCAAGCTGGAAGGCCGTCGTCCGCGTATCATGATTGCCAAGATGGGTCAGGACGGTCACGACCGTGGTGCCAAAGTGGTGGCTACGGGTTATGCCGATATCGGATTCGACGTCGATATGGGACCGTTGTTCCAGACACCCGCCGAGGCTGCCAAGCAAGCCGTGGAGAACGACGTCCATGTGATGGGCGTAAGCTCTTTGGCTGCTGGTCACAAGACCTTGGTACCTCAAGTTATCGAAGAACTGGAAAAGCTCGGTCGTCCCGACATTATGGTGGTCGTTGGCGGCGTGATTCCCGCCCAGGACTACCAGTTCCTCTACGACGCTGGCGCTGTGGCCATCTTCGGTCCTGGTACGGTCATCAGCGATTCGGCCATCAAGATGCTGGATTTGTTGATTGCTGCCCGCAAGCAGGCTTAATGATGTTGTACAGACGTTGGACGCAACGTCTCTACATACATGAAAACGAAGGAATCCCGTCAGCGATGGCGGGATTTCTCTTATTATATCCCGTCAAATTAGACGGGGTGCTCATTTAATGGCGATATGTTGGTCGGCAGCGAAAAGGCCCCGCCGCAAGGTTGCGACGAGGCCTTTTTCGATGGATAGGAATCGGGTTATCTTCCGAAAATGCTGCCCAAACCACCCAGGATGTCGGGAGTGCCGTCACCGTCCTTGTCCTGCATGGCTGCGCCGAGGATGCTGCCCAGGCCGCCCGCATTGCTGCTGGATGACGCGCCGCCCAGAATCATGCCCAACATGCCGGCCAGTCCTGCTGCATTCGTGTTGCTGCTCTGTTGGCTCTTGCCTAAGATGGACAGCAGCATGGGTGCGATAGAGGCCAAAATGTTGTTCACTTGGTTGGAGGCCACGCCCGTCGACTTGGAGAGGTTGCCGAGCACGCTTGACAAGTTGCCACCGAAGATATGGCCCAAAATCTTGGAACCGTCGGTCAGGTCGTTGAGTTTGAGGTTGCTGGCCGCATGGTCGCCGAGAGCCTTGGCCAAGGAATTGGCGCCACTTTCGGTGGAGGCATTCTTCTGCATGGCACCCAAAAGGGCAGGCATGGCGGCGTTGAGTACGGATGACACCTTGTTGGAATCAAGGCCAAATTGTTGGCCCAGTTGGTTGACTGTGTTTTTGTCGGCTATCGAGCCGAGAATGCTGCTTAAATCCATAATGCTATATTTTTAAGGTTAACGAGATTTGTTGGTAAATTCTACGGGCAAAGGCAAATCAATGGACGAAGTCCAATGCGCTCCCACCAAACCATAGCCGCCGTCCACGTTGGAATAGGTCTGTATCGGCTCGGCGAAGAACTGCATGAGTTCGTCGTCTTGTTCGCAAGTGTTCAGATAGTAGTAGTATTCCTTGCTGACATGCTCTATCTTGATGGGGATGTGGAAGAAGTCGGGGTCGGGATCCCTCAATATGGAAATCCAGATGGACGTCGGCAGCTTGATTTGGTAGGACTTGCCGTCGAAGAGCAGGTCGGTGAACAAGCCTTTTGAGGTGGGAAGGTAACCGCCCGCGATATCCGTATCAATGTTTTCGAAAACAGGGTCGTTATAGGATGCACCAAAATAGAAAGTGTTTCCCGTTTCATAATCGTTGTAATTGCCATCTATCACTATTTCGAAATAATCTGTGTGGCCCGGGTTGGGGTCGGTGATTTCTATGATTATCTCCAATTCGGCATCAATATACAAAGGAACATCTTCTTCTTCCTCATAGTCATACGAATAAGCGTTCCACGAGGTGGTGTCTGCACTGACCAAGTGCCAAGCTGTTTCATTGGGCACTGGACTGGACTCGCCCGTCACGTCGTCAAAGCCGTTGGCCGAAGCCGTCACCTTGACGACATCACCTTCGGCAACGCAATAAGGATGGGTGAATACCTTGACGAGATGATAAATACCCATGTCGGGGAGGTATCCGTGATGGTAATCATAGAGCGTGTCGTAATGCGGTGTCATTTCGCCGATGCGGTTGCCGTTCACGTAGAGCGTGGCCACAAGGTCGTCAGGTGCCATGGTGTCTTCGTCGCTGTCGAGGAAGAAAAAGCTCTTGGTGATGTAGGCGCTGACGGGTTGACCAGACTCCACGAGGCTGCCGATGACCAACTTGGGGTCGACTTGCTCGCCCTTGAATTCGATTTCCTTTTCGCATGACACAAGCAGTGCCAAGCCGAGTATGGATAAGAGGATTTTTTTCATTTTGCTTCAGAATTTAAGACCATAACTGATGGAGGGGATGATGGGGAAGATGCTGGCTTGCATCAGGACCTTCTTTTCTTGTCCGGTCTCCGAATCATAATTATAATTCGTGTAGACGATGAAGGGGTTTTGGTGGTTGTAGACGTTGTAGATGCTGAAGTTCAGGGTGCCCGTGCTGTGTTTGAACTGGTGGTGGAGGTTCATGCCAAGGTCGAGGCGGTGGTAGTTGCCCATGCGGAAGTTGTTGCGTTCCAGGGCATGGATTTGTGTCATGTAGCCGTATTCGTTGGGAAAAGTCTCGTAGATTTGCGTTCCAAGGGTGCCGCAGTTACCGCTGCTGAAGACCCACGTGGCGCTGAGGTCGAACTTGTCGCTGAACTTGTGGTTCACGGTGATGCTCACATCGTGGCGACGGTCGTACTTGGCGGGAAACACCTTTCCGTTGTTGATCATCTGGCCTTCGCGGTCGAAGAGGCGCTTGGCATGAGCCCAGGTGTAGCCCACCCAGCCCGTGGTCTTGCCGAAAGAGCGTTGCACGAGGAATTCCACGCCGTAGGCCCAGCCTTTGCCCATGCAGACCTTGTTTTCCCATGTCTCGCTGGAGCCGTAGAACGAGGCACCGTCCTTGTATTCCAGCAGGTTGTTCATGCTTTTGTAGTAGCCCTCGATGGAGATGTCGAACAAGCGCGGCAACTCATAGAACGCGCCCAACGACACCTGATGGGCGTTCATCGGGACGATTTTCGCCGTGACAGGCACCCAAAGGTCGGTGGGCAGGCTCAGGCTGCTGTTGGAGAGAAGGTGGACATATTGCGTCATGTAGGCATAACCCGCCTTGAGCGACAGGTTGGAGGCCAGCATGATGCTGGTGCTCAAGCGCGGCTGCACGCTTTGGTAGGTCTTGCCCTCCACGGTGAAGGTGGAATAATGCAAGCCCGCATTGACGCGGAAGATGTCACCGAAGGTCATGTTGTCCTCGGCATAAAGGGCAGTCTCGTGGGCATAAACGCGCGGCGAGCCGGCGGTGGTGTCATAACTGTAAGAATAGGCGTCGGTTGTTGCGTCGTATTTCATCGATTGCACATCGGGCCGGAACTGGTGATAGGTGTAGTTGCCGCCAAAACGAATCTCATGGTTGGGCAAAGGGGTGTAATCGAAATCGACCTTGGCCGTCAGGTCGTAAATGCCCGAGGCGTAGGTCATGCCATATTCTTCTTTGTTGGTGATGTTGTTAATCAGGTCGGTGTCTTCTTCCGTCATGGTCATGCCGAGGTTGTGGCGGTATTGCGTATAGTTGACAGAAGCGTCCATGAACAGTTTTTGCGACATGACATGGTTCCAACGCAGCGCGCCCACCATATTGCCCCACTTCCAGTCGAGGCGTTCATCACCAAGATATTTGTACGTGCTTGACTCGTAATCCTTGTTGCGTATACCGAAATAGATGGCATCGTCGCCATTGTAAAAACTGAGATAAATCCTGTCTTTGTCGGAAATTTTCCAGTTCAACTTGGCGTTGAGGTCGTAGAAATAATAACCCACGCTTAACTTGTCAACACCATCAAGCTGTTTCTTCGCAATCCACATGGCCGGTTTCATGAGCAGGTCACTGTAGGTGCGGCGGAACGAGAGGTTGAATGACAGCTTGTCCTTCACAATGGGGCCTTCAAAATTCAGCTTGGAGGAAATGAGTCCGATGCTGACGTTGCCATGGTAATGCTGCATGTCGCCTTCTTTCATGCGAACGTCGACCACCGAGGAAAGGCGTCCACCGAAATGCGCCGGGAAGCTGCCTTTGTACAAAGTGACGTTTTTCAGCGCATCGGGGTTGAAGACCGAGAAGAAGCCGAACATGTGGTTGACGTTATAGACTGGCACGCCGTCCAAGAGCAGCAGGTTCTCGTCGGGACCGCCGCCTCGCACGTACATGCCTGCCGAGCCTTCCGAGCCGTTTTGCACGCCAGGGAGCAACTGTATGGCTTTCAGTACGTCGGCCTCGCCAAACAGGGTCGGGATGGTCTTGATTTGCTGTACGGGCAGCTCCACCACGCTCATCTGCGGACTCTGTGCACTGACCGTGCTGCGCGAAGCCTCCACGACCACCTCGTCCAACTGGATGTTGGTGGTGAGCGAGAAATTCAAGTTGAGGTTTTCTTTCAGGTCAAAAGTTTGGTTTTGCTGTGCGTAACCTACATAGGAGACTTGCAAATCGACCTTGCCTTGGTCGAGAGTTAAGGTGTAAAAGCCATAACTATTTGTTGCACAGCCTTTTCCTGAATTTTTGTCGAAAATGGTTGCCCCGATGAGGGTTTCCTTACTGTCGGCATCCATGACATAGCCGCTGATGGTGCGCCGTTGCGCAAAGCCTGGCAAACAGGCCAACCCAAGGCCGATGACGAGAAGCCATCGGCGGAAGTAATGATGTTTCATTTCAATCAAAGATGTTAAAACTCTGTAATGCTGTTAAAACTTCCATTTTTAACGTGTACTTTTCAAAAATATTGTAAAAATGGGGTTTCCACAACAAAAAAGGTGTATCTTTGCCATATTAAATCAGAGGAAGTTAACTCTTAATCCTTTAAAATATTACGCTTATGAAATCAAGTTCGTTTTTTGCACTGTTGACAGGCGTAGCCGCCGGTGTTACTTTAGGTATCCTTTTGGCTCCTGAAAAAGGAGAAGAAACCCGCAAGAAGATAAAAAAGACTGCGGAAGACTGCGTTGACAAAGTGAAAGAAAAGATTTCCGACCTCAGAGCTTCCGCCGAGGAAGCCGCTGACGATGTTGACCCTGCCGAACAACCCAATCCTGCCTAAGATGAGTAAGTTTACAGCTCCTGTCGACAAATTGGTCCACGAGACCACTGGCTACATCAACGCGCAGATAGACGATGTGAAGCTGCGCACAATTAAAGGGCTTTCCCAAGGCACATCGGCCGTTGCGAGGCTCCTGCTTATCTTTATTGTTGTTGGTGCCGTAATAACAACCTTGTCTTTTGCGGTTGTCCTATGGATCGGGGAAATGCTGCACAGCTATGCGTTGGCTGCCTTTATTATGGTAGGCGTGTTGCTGCTTGTCCTTGTGGTGCTTTTCCTACTGCGCAAGCAAATCTTCAAAAACAGCTTTGTCGCCATGTATACCGATGTCTTCTACCAGAAAGAAAAGAAACCAGAGGGCCTGAAAACCCAGGAAGGTGTAGACATGGCTATCTGGAATGCAGAAACCCACATCAAGGAACAAGAAGGGGACATTTCTTATGCGTTCAACCAATGCAAGGAGTTCTATACACTTAGGCATTTCTTGAGTGAAGGGATTCCCGCCGCTATCAGTTCTCTCTTCGGAAAAAAGGAGAAGAAAGATAAGTCACATTGACACCAAACATTGTCACCAAAATGCAGGGCTACCACATTGTGGCAGCCCTGCATTTTTATATCTATTGACTGTCAATAATTAAGGATCCAGTCCGCCGCCGCTTCTATCACATTGTCAATCCCTTGGGCGGTGCTTTCAGGGTCGATGAGGACGCGTACATCGGGCGGAACGCCGTTTTCATAGTTGCCACCGTCAAGGGCTAAGGTTCTCGTGATGCTGAAACGGTAAGTCCAGCCATTGGGCAAGCCGCCGCCGTTGGGCAGGCCGAGACCGCCACCGCTGTAGTCGCCAAACAACTTGACGTTGTCGTAGCCAAAGGTGCAAATGGCAAAGAACGAGGTCGCACTGTAGGACCCACGGTCGATAAGCACGGCCACCGGCTTGGTATAAGGCGGTTCGGCGAAAATATCGGCGTAGTTGGTACTGTCGGCGTAGACGGTGGTCAGGTCCGTGAAGGCATCATGTTCAGGTCCCGACTTGATTTGGGTGTAATACAACGGCTGTCCGTGGTTGTCGAAGATGTCCAACAAGATTCGGATGTTTTCAATGTTGCCGCCACCGTTCTGACGTAGGTCGAGAATCAAGCCCTTGCAGTCCTTGTAGCGGTTAAGGAGATACTCCAAATCTTGGACGGTAACATTGTCCATGAAAGAAGAATAGCGGATATAAGCCACTTCTCCATTGCGAATAGCGTTGTGAATCAGGCTGCCAGTGGTATGGTAGTTGATAGTCAAGTAATTGAGTATCACAACATTGGCATCGATGTTTTTCTCGGCATACATCTTATAGTAGACCGAGTCGTTGTGCGACACATCGAAAGCAGAAAACAGGTTGGTATGGCCGTCTTTCAAGGTGTTGAGTATGGCGGCACAAACCGCAAACAGACTGTCGGAGTCCATGTCGTCGTACACTTTTGGACGGTAGACTTCGTAAACCGAATCCCAATCGACACCCTTGATGTCGAAGAAGGAATATTGCTGGTCAACCTTGTTCCAAAGGTAGTCGAACACGTTGACGGGATTGCTTGGCTCAGCATCGTTCATGAAGGCGCGTTCGCATGAGGCACAAGCGAAGCCCACAAGGATAAGGAGTGCAAAAATGCTTTTTTTCATGGCCGTAATCAATGAAGGTTGAACATCAGGTTAACATTGAGGGTGTGCAAGGCGTTGTCGGAGCGATAGATAGCCTTGTTTCGTGTGGTGAGATAATCCCAACGGTAGGAAAGTCCGATTTTGTTGCCGTTGGGCAGGTTGAATCGGATGCCAACGTCGGTGCAGACTCCAGGAAACGCCATGGGAAAGGTCTCATAGCAACTCAAGATGGTGCTGACCAAGTCAAGATCAGAAGTGTAGTTGTCCATGTAGGAGAAACCAGGACGTGCAGCAATGCCCACGAGGGGCAGGGTCAGTTTGCCATAGATGGACAGCAGGTTGTGGGTGCCGCCATTGATGAAGGCGAAATCGTATTGCGCCATGCTTCCGGCACATACGTTCTCGAATATCGAAGTTCCCGTTGAGGCATTGTTCATTGAGGGAATGATCTTGAGGTCCATGTAGCTTTGCACACCGCCGCCAGCCCAAAGGTGGAAACGGTTGCGCTTGCCGTCGTAACAGCGATAAAGGAACTCCGCCCGCATATCGATGCCTATACCATAGCCCAAGACTTTGTCGAACACGCCACCAATCCATCGATTCTCGACCTGCACATGGCAACGCCGCCATTCGATGATACCGCCATAACTAAGACCGACACCCAAACCATCATTGGGATAAGGCACGGTGCCATTGTCGTAGCTGTCCCACCAACCTTCACCCAATCCGCCAAAGAGCCAAATCGAAGTCTTGTGTTTGTGGGAAGGTTGCGGCAAGCATCCTATCTCCTCCTCAACGGCGGCTTTCCAAAGCTTGTAGCCCTCTCCGTTGATATGGAGGCCGTCATTGGAATACTCGGGGTTCATCTTGCCTTCTTCGGTGGCGAAACGGCTGTACAAATCAAGGTAGGTGACGCCTTCCTCTTTCGCCATGGTTTTCAACATGTCGTTGATGATGGACACGTCCTGCCAGCGTTTGGTGTGTCCTGTGAACAGGCCATAGCAGTCGTTGGTGGGCAGGATGCTCTGCAGGACGATTCTGGTGCGCGGCGACTCTTTCTTGATACGTTGCACGATTTCGCGCACGTTCATGGCGATGGTGTCGTTGCTGCGACCCCAATTCATATCGTTAGTGCCAATCATGAGGAAAACCATGGCAGGTTGGCCTTTGGTGATGGTCTCAAGACGGTTGAGCACTCCATCGGTGATGTCGCCGCTGATGCCACGGTTCTTGCAGTTGGGATTTTCAAACAACTCGCACCATTCGCCGCCATCGGTGATGCTGTTGCCAAGGAAGATGATGTCGCTTTCCGAAGTCGGCAACGATTCAAAAAGCAGCTCTCGCTGGTCGTAATAGGTGCCGTATTTCCCCGTTATCTGTGCCTTGGCACAAGGCATCAGCAAAAGGAGCAAAAACAGACCCAATAGATTTTTTGGTAAACGATTTCGATTCATAAATAGACTGTTATAGTTTGACTTGCAAAAATAGGGATTTTTTCCCCATCATTATGTCTTTTTGTTTATTTTTGCCCTTGTAAATACAAACCCTTCGGACATGAAAAAGAACAAGACAACCTTCATCCTTTCCGCGCTCCTGCTATTTGCGACCAGCGCCTTTGCCCAAAAGCAATACACTCTGCAATCACCTGACAAAGACATTACTGTCACCGTTGAGGTGGGCGAGAGAATCACTTATTCTGTTATGCACGCCAACACCTGCATATTGGCACCTTCGCCTATCGGAATGACCCTGACGGATGGTATCCAATTGGGCCAAAAGCCTGTCGTTAAGAGTGCTAAGACACGTTCCGTCAATCAAAGTGTGGAGGCACATTTCTACAAACGTGCCGAAATTCCCGAGGTTTTTGAAGAATTGGCACTGACCTTAAAAGGGAATTATAAAGTCATTTTCCGCGCCTACGACGAAGGTGTAGCTTATCGTTTCGAGACCGATTTCCGCAAACCCATCATCATCGAAAGCGAAACCGCTGACTTCAACTTCGATGCAGATTATAAAGCACTTATTCCGTATGTCAATAGAAGAGCTGGACAAGAAGGCGACCTCATCAGCCAGCAGTTCTACAACTCGTTTGAAAACACTTACACGCCTACCACTTTAAGCCAGATGGACCCCATGAAACTGGCTTTTTTGCCCGTTTTGGTCGAACTCAAGGATGGCAAAAAAGCCGTCATCACCGAGGCGGATTTGGAGGATTTCCCAGGCTTGTATCTGCGTAATGAGAAGGGCAATAAAGGTTTCACCGCTGTTCACGCGGGCTATCCCAAGACCCGTGAGCAAGGTGGCCACAACAATTTGCAATGGATTGTGAAGGAACGAGAGAATTTCATTGCCAAGACCGAAGGAAAACGCTCGTTCCCGTGGCGTTGCATCGTCATTTCCGAAAGTGACAAGGAACTGGCCGACAGCGACTTGGTTTATCTTTTGGCCTCTCCTTCACGCTTGGAAGACGACTCTTGGATTCTGCCGGGCAAGGTGGCGTGGGACTGGTGGAACGCATGGAACATCTACGGCGTCGACTTCAAGGCAGGCATCAACAACGACACCTATAAATATTATATTGACTTCGCTTCGCAGTACGGCATCGAATACGTCATTTTGGACGAAGGCTGGGCTGTCAACAAGCAGGCCGACCTCTTCCAAGTGGTGCCCGAAATCGACATTCAGGAACTAGTGGACTATGGAGCGGAACGCAATGTGGGCATCGTGCTTTGGGTGGGCTATGCTGCCATTGACAAGGACATGGAACACGTTTGTCAGCACTATTCCGACATGGGCGTTTATGGTTTCAAGGTCGACTTTATGGACGGTGACGACCAAATGATTGTGGATTTCTACTACCGCATGGCCGAAACTGCCGCCCGCTACAACCTCTTTATTGATTTCCATGGTGCCTACAAACCTACGGGACTACATCGCACCTATCCCAACGTGCTGAATCACGAAGGCGTGTATGGTTTGGAGCAGGCCAAGTGGGACAACGAAAGCGACCTCGTCACCAACGAAGTCACCATCCCTTTCATCCGCATGGTGGCAGGCCCGTTGGACTATACCCAAGGCGCGATGAAAAACGCCAACAAAAACAACTTTGCAGCCATCTACACCGAGCCGATGAGCCAAGGTACACGTTGTCGCCAATTAGCTGAATACGTGATTTTTGAGTCGCCATTCAACATGCTTTGCGATAGCCCGAGCAACTACCTCAACGAAGATGAATGCACCCAATTCATCGCTACCGTGCCCACCACTTGGGATGAAACGGTTGTCCTCGACGGCAAAGTGGGTGAATATGTGGTCATTGCCCGTCGTAAAGGATATCATTGGTATGTCGGTGCTATCACCAACTGGGAGGAGCGTGACATAGTCGTCAACCTTTCCGTGCTGCCCAAATTTGGCGCCAAGTCGGGAAAGATCTTCCGCGACGGCAAAAATGCCAACCGTGTGGCCAAGGACTATGTTTCGGGACAGATTCAAGTGATGGGCAACAGAGTAAAACTCCACCTCGCCAAAGGCGGTGGTGCGGTAATGGTGTTCTGAGAAATCGGGAAACTGTTTGTTAATTAAAGATCTTCCTCAAACTTAATGTCCTTCACATTAAGTTGAAGAGTCGTTTTACCCTGCCAGGTGTTGTATTCGAGGTGGTAACAAATACTGAATGGTTCGCCCGTGCTGATGCGATTGAAAAAGTCGGCTTTTTGGAATGCAATGCCCGACAACGGCGCTATTCCCAACTCTTGGTCGCCTTGTTGTGCCAAAGTGAGCTTCAGGTGACGGTGACCACCTACGGGTCGTGAGCCACCTGCATCGTAAACATGGTCTGTCCAGAAAATAGGAGCCATATTGCCGGGGCCAAAAGGCGCAAACTGCTCAAGGATGCGCATGAACTTGGGCGTAATGTCACGGAAGTTGATTTTCAGATCCACCTCAAGTTCGGGGACAAAATCCTCTTCCACCAAATGCTCGCTGACATAGGACTCAAAACGTTGCTGGAATTCAGAGAGATTTTCTGGTTTCATCGAAAGCCCTGCAGCGTATTTATGTCCGCCAAAGTGTTCCAAAAGGTCAGAGCAGTTGTCGATGGCATCATAGATGTCGAAGCTCTTGATGGAACGCGCCGAACCGGTAATTAGTCCGTTAGCCATGGTCATTACGATGGTGGGACGGTAATAGTAATCGGTGAGCCGCGAGGCCACGATTCCGATAACCCCTTTATGCCAGTGTTCGTTGAAGACGACGGTACTCTTGGCATCGCGTAGCATTGGGTCTTCAGCAATCATGTCCAAAGCCTCCTCGGTGATGCGGTTGTCGAACTCGCGGCGCATGTCGTTCAGGTCGTTGATGGACGCGGCCAATTTCTCGGCGTGTTCTTTCTTCTCCGCGATGAGCAGACGTACTGAGTCAGCAGCTTTGTCAATGCGACCTGCAGCGTTGATACGAGGACCGATGAGAAACACCAAATCACTAATTGTCAATTCTCTGGTAAGCACATTATCGTCTTCTTCCAAATGGTCTTCATCGCGGCGGTAGATGTTGGCGTGCTGCAAGATGGCCTCAATGCCCGGACGCGGGTCTTTGTTGAGTCGTTTCAAGCCAAAGTATGCCAACACGCGGTTTTCACCTGTGATGGGCACAATGTCGGCAGCGATACTAACCGCCAACAGGTCGAGCAGGTCGTAGACTTGTTCTATCGTGCCTAAGCCTTTCATTGACAGCGCGGTAATGAGCTTGAAGCCCACACCACAACCCGAAAGTTCGTCGTAAGGATAGTTGCAGTCAACGCGCTTCGCATCAAGCACGGCCACGGCTGCGGGAATTACTTCGCCTGGGCGATGGTGGTCACAGATGATGAAATCCACACCTTTATTGTTGGCATAGTCGATACGTTCAACGGCTTTGATGCCGCAGTCTAAGGCGATGACCAATTTGAAACCATTTTTGGCCGCATAGTCGATACCTTTGTGCGAGATGCCGTAACCCTCTTGGTAGCGATCTGGGATATAGAACTCTATTTTCTTTTTCTTGAAGAAAGGCTTAAGGTAGGTATAAACCAAAGCCACAGCGGTGGTGCCATCCACGTCATAATCACCGTAAACCAACACTTTTTCACCTTGGTTGATGGCTCTCAAGACGCGCTCGACAGCCTTGTCCATGTCCTTCATCAGGAACGGGTCGTGCAATTGGTCAAGTGAGGGTCGGAAGAAGGTTTTGGCCTCTTCAAAAGTGGTAATTCCGCGTTGGACAAGCAACGTTGCAAGATTCTCATCAACACCGAGAGTCTTGACAATTTCTGCAACTTGCTGACTATTAACAGGTTCGTTTAAAATCCACCGCGTTTCCATTCGCCTACTTTTGAATCTGTAAAAATAAGAATAATATTGATTCCATCATACGGAAAATGAAAATAAAAATCAATCTTCGCTGTAGTAAACTAATTTACAAGTAATTAAAAATAAAAACCCCGCCACAAAAATTGCAGCGGGGAAAAATGCTATGATGAAAAGAATGCTTATTCTTCTTCCTTTTGGCTTTCTTCGTACTCCTTCAGCAGGCGGTTCTGTACGTCGGTGGGTACTTGTTGGTATTCGGCATACTTCATTGTAAAAGTACCACGACCCGAAGTCAGGGAGCTGAGGGTGGTCGAGTAGCGGTCCATTTCAGCCAACGGCACTTTGGCATGGATGGTCTGGTAGTTGTGGTCGCTGTCCATGCCCATGACGATAGCGCGGCGACCTTGCAGGTCGGTCATCACAGCACCCATGAGGTCGGCGGGCATACGCACGTCAAGGTCATAGATGGGTTCCATGATCTTCGGACCAGCGTTCTTGAAGGCAGCGCTGAAGGCCATACGACCGGCAATCTTAAAGGCCATTTCGTTGGAGTCGACTGGGTGCATCTTACCATCGTAGATGTAGCAGATGATGTCGCGGGCGTAGGAACCCGTCAGAGGACCTTGTTCGAAGCGCTCGTTCACACCCTTCAGGATGGCGGGCATGAAGCGGGCATCGATGGCACCACCTACAACGCAGTTGGCGAAGATGAGCTTACCGCCCCAAGGCAGTTCGTACTCTTGCTTGTCGCGCACCTGCAGTTCGCTCGGGTCGGTGTAACCCTCGAAGTAAGGAGCCAATTGCATGTGCACCTCACCGAACTGGCCGCTACCACCGGATTGTTTCTTGTGACGATAGCTGGCGCTGGCGCTCTTGGTAATGGTCTCGCGATAAGGAATCTTGGGCGACATGGTCTCAACAGCGATCTTATAGACGTTGTCGAAGTACCATTTCAGCGTGTTGAGATGATATTCACCCTGACATTGCAGGATGTTTTGGCGCAATTCGCGCGACATGCCACTAATGATAGTCGGGTCGGTCTTGTGCATGTCGTTGAGGATGGTGCCCAGCTTTTCGTCTTCTTGTGAGTTGACGGCCTTAATGGCAATGCTGAAGATTGGGGTCGGGAACGGCATGTCTTCAAAGATGGCTTCAGAGGCTTTGGCATCGGCCAAGGTGTCACCAATGCGGCCGTCCTTCAGTTTGATGGTGCAAATAATGTCACCAGCATAAGCCTTCTCAACTTCTTCGCGGTTCTTGCCACGGAAAACGAGCAATTGTGACAGGCGTTCCTTATTGCCTGTGCGCGGGTTGATGAGGTCTTGGCTCTTGGCCACGGAGCCTCCGTAAATGCGCATCCAAGCCACATCACCGAGGTTTTGTTCTGTCGTTACCTTGAAGATGAACAGGGCGGTCGGATCGTCGGTGCTGTTGTGGAACTCTTGGCCGTTCTTGGCTTTGATGGTAGGCATGTCGGCGGGCGACGGGCAGGCGTTGATGATAAATTCCATCAGGCGCGTTACGCCCACACCACGTTTGGCAGCGCCACAAAGCACAGGGAACATCTCACGGTTGACGATACCCAGATGGATACCGCGTTCCATGTCTTCTTCGCTCAGCGTCATTTCCTCAAAATATTTTTCCATCAGGGCTTCTTCGCCTTCGGCGGCATGTTCGATGAGGTTGTTGTGCAACTCTTCGGCTTTGGCCATTTCAGAAGCGGGAATGTCCTGAATCTCAGGGACGCCATTACCGTTCTTGAAGACGAGCATTTTCATCAAAATCAAGTCGATGACAGCATTGAAATCCTCACCAGCGTTGACGGGATATTGGATGGGGGTCACCTTGTCGCCAAAATATTCCTTCAGTTGGTTGACCGTGTTGTCGAAATTGGCGTTGGCATGGTCGAGTTGGTTCATGAAGAACACGACCGGTTTCTTTGTGTTGGCGGCATGACGCCAAGCGTTTTCGGTGGTGGCTTCCACGCCCGACTGTGCATTGATAGTGCAAACGGCGATGTCGGCAGCGGTGAGGCAAGCTACGATGTCGCCCGAGAAGTCGCTAAAGCCAGGGGTGTCCAAGATGTTGATTTTCTTGTCGTTGAAAAGTGTGTACATCATGGAAGCATGAACCGAAATCTGGCGGTCCATTTCAATCTGACGGTAGTCGGAAACGGTGTTCTTCTCGTCAGTGCTGCCTTTTCTGTTGATGAGCTTGCCTTCAAAAAGCATGTTTTCGGCAAGTGTGGTCTTACCCGATTTCGCCGCGCCAATGAGGGCAACGTTACGGATGTCTTTTGTTTGGAATTCCTTCATTTTTATATAACTATCTAATTATTAAATAATTGCTTTTCGCGAAAAATAGCGGCTGCAAAATTACAAAAAATAGCGATTGCTCCACCTATATTAATTATAATTTTGCGATTGCCGCATGAATTTTCTCCCAACGTGTTTCATCCATTTTAGCCCCCATCACTTCAATGATGCTTTTGGCTACGATAGCCCCCATCATGCCGCATTTTTGCAACGGTTTGTCTTTCATGAGACCAGCAAGGAAGCCTGCAGCCCACATATCGCCCGCACCCGTGGTGTCAATCACATTGGCCTCCAACGGTGGAATGACAGCGATTTCGTCACCCCGCTTAACATATGCGCCTTTGGCCCCTACTTTTACCACAGCGATGTCACAACGTTCGGCTATGAAACTCAAAGCGGCTTCGGGTTCCATTTTTGTCAAGGCAAACGACTCTTTTTCGTTGGCAAAGACGATGTCCACATAACGCTCGACAAGTTCAAGGAGAAAATCATGGTTCTCTTCGACCACATTGTAGCTGGCCAAATCGATGGCGATTTTCAAACCTTTAGCCTTTGCGGTCTCTATGGCTTTCTTGAGCATTGTCGGGTTGGCAACAAGGTAACCTTCCACGTAGAAGAAATCCCAACCGTCGAAAAGCTCTGGCTTGATGTCGTCGGCGCACATTTCGGCGGCGGCACCGAGACAGGTGGCAAAGGTGCGTTCGCCATCGGGTGTGACAAGAGCCTGCACACGGCCCGAAGGGGTGTCACTTTTCAGCATTAAAGGACGCACATGACTTTCCGTCATTTGCTTTTCGAAAAACTCACCCACTTCGTCTTTCCCGATCTTGCTGAGAAAACCAGACTCAACACCAAGTTTGGCCAAACCACTCATTGTATTGGCTGCTGAGCCACCAGAGGCTTTTTGACTGCCAAGGTAGGACAATTTATCGCCAATTTTCACAGAGGTTTGGGCGTCCACATAGGTCATGCTCCCTTTTGGGAGATTCAGCTCTTGCAGGATTTGTTCGTTGGGGATTTGGGTCAGGATATCGACCAAGGCACTCCCGATGCCGAGTATTTTCTTTGTTGCCATACTGTTTTACGTTTGAGCTGCAAAGATAGGAAAATAAATCCACGCAGATTGATAAAAATTTTCTTATTGATAATCAAACAATTACAATTAAGTAGAAAAAATTTCTCCAAAAAAGGTTGTCCGTAATAGAAAAAGCCGTATTTTTGCAGCCGCAAATCAGACGAGTTCTGTGACAATGTGCAGCCTCCTTAGCTCAGTTGGTTAGAGCATCTGACTGTTAATCAGGGGGTC